>JBKPCO010000125.1:0-14824 GCA_046727415.1 Candidatus Methylomirabilota bacterium | reverse complement strand
CCCCGGGAGGGCTCGATGCCAGCCAAAAAGCCGCCGCAGCGGCCGATTCAGAAGGGCCGACCGATGAACCCAGAGGGAGAGCGGATGCACGTGAAGATGTCCCCTGATCTCAAGCGTCGCGTCGCCCTCTGCGCCATCACCGACAGCGTCACCTACCATCACGTGATCGCGACAGCCGTGAGCGCATACCTGGACAAGCGGGGGATCCGGTAATGGCCGCCAAAGCGCAGTTCCGCGAGAAGGACCAGGCCTGGTACGTCTACATCAATCACCACGGCCGGCGCACCGCCCGGAAAATCGGGCCTGGCCGGGAGCACAAGGCGGAAGCCAAGCGGCTGGAGGCCCAGATCAACGCGAAGCTCGCGGAGGAGGGCTTCCGGCTCCCGAACAAGGCTCTCACCTTCGACACACTGGCGACGGACTGGCTCAGCAGCTATCCCGCGAAGAAATCGATCGCCACGAAGACCCTGGCCAACTACCGGTGGCTGGTCACCCAGCACCTGCTCCCGTACTTCCGCTCGACCCCCATTGTCAGCATCACGCCGGAGGCCATTGAGCAGTTCATCACCGAGAAGAAGGCCGGCACCGCGACCGTCCCGAAACTGGGGACCGGCTCCCTGCGGATCGCCTTCATGATTCTGACGCTGCTCTTCGATCGCGCCGTCCGGGATGACGTGATCACGAAGAACCCGGCCCGGATGGCCGAGATCACGGTCCACCGCCCAGACCCGGACGACAGGGTGGACCCCTTCGAGCCGGCTGAATTGGTCACCATCATCCGTGCGGCACGACAGCTCGATCCCCTCTTCGCCACGTTCCTCACGACGTGGGCCCAGACCGGCACCCGCCTCGGTGAAGTCAGCGCCATCCAGCATCGTGATCTCGACCTCCGGAAGGGCACCGTCAGCATTCACAAGAGCTACTCCCCGTGCCATCTCGATGGTGCTGACTACACGGTGGGGCCCACGAAGACCCGCCGGAACCGGATCGTCAACCTCACGCATCCGGTCTTGGAAGACACGTCGGAGTGGCGTCCGAACGTGACGGACCACTCCCGGCGTCTGCTCCGTGATCTGGCACAGCTCCCGACACGGCAGCTAGGTCCCGAGGCCTACGTCTTTTCGGCCGATGGCGCCAAGCCCTGTCATCCCCACACGGTGTCCTACCGGTGGGGGAAGGCACTCAAGGCCGCGAACGTCCGCCACCGGAACCCCGAGCAACTCCGCCACACCTTCGCCAGCCACCTGCTGTCGAGGAATGCCCCGCCGCTCTATGTGCAGGATCAGGGCGGCTGGAAGAGTGCGGCCGTCCTGATGCGGGTGTATTCGAAGTGGATGAGCAGCACGCTGCCGACACTCCCCGACTTCGACGAGCGCGACATCGAGGAGAGCATCACCACGCAGGCTCAGGCGCAACCCCAGGAGCCCGTGACAGCCCGCGTGAATGCGTAGGCGCCTCGTACAGCGACGATCGGCCCTCTGGTCAGGTCAACCCCCCGGCCAGGGGGCCGTTGCTTTCTCGGCCAATAGGGCCAGCGTGACCAGTGGGACAGCACGGGAAGACAGGTCGGGAACTGCCGGGAACTCAGGTCGTGACAGTAACTACGACAGGGACGACAGCCAAACTTGAGCCAACTTCACGCAACCCAGACGCAACCTGCGACATTCTTCGCCAATGTTTACGCGGGAAAAATGACGGGGTCCACCTACCCGACGTAGGCGCGAAAGGCCAGCGTGGCGTTCGTGCCGCCGAACCCGAAGGCGTTCGACAGGGCCACCTCGACGTCCTGCTTGCGAGCCTGGTTCGGCACGTAGTCGAGGTCGCAGTCCGGATCCTGCGACTCGTAGTTGATGGTCGGGGGCAGGACGCCGTGATGCAGCGCCAGTGCGGTCGCGATGGCCTCGACGCCGCCGGCAGCGCCCAGCATGTGCCCGGTCATCGACTTGGTCGACGACACGGCGAGGCGGCGCGCGTGCTCGCCGAACACCCGCTTGATCGCGATCGTCTCGAACTTGTCGTTGTACGGGGTCGACGTGCCGTGGGCGTTGATGTAGCCGACCGCCGAGGCGTCCAGCCCGCCGTCGCGCAGGGCGCCGGCCATGGCCCGCGCTGCCCCGTCGCCCTCCGGGTCGGGCGCCGTGAGGTGGTAGGCGTCGCTGGTGAGCCCGTAGCCGACGATCTCAGCGTAGATGCGGGCGTCGCGCGCCTTCGCGTGGTCGAGCGATTCCAGGACAACCAGGCCGGCGCCCTCGCCGCACACGAAGCCGTCACGGTTCGCGTCGAACGGGCGCATGGCCTTGGCCGGCTCGTCGTTGCGGGTGGACATCGCCTTCATGGCGCAGAAGCCCGCGATGGTAAGCGGGATGACGATGGCTTCCGAGCCGCCGGCGATCATCACGTCGGCGTCGCCGCGCTGAATGATTTTGAAGGAGTCGCCGATCGCGTGGTTGCCGGTAGCGCACGCCGTGACCACCGAGGAGTTCGGTCCCTTGGCGCCGAAGCGCATCGACACGAGCCCGGACGCCATGTTGATGATCATCATCGGGATGAAGAAGGGCGAGACGCGATCGGGCCCCTTGTCGAGCAGCGTCTTGTGCGTGTCGAGCAGCGTTGTGATGCCGCCGATGCCGGAGCCGATGAGCACGCCGAACCGCGAGCCGTCGACCTTCTCGGTGTCGAGCGCCGCGTCTTGCACGGCCATGACCGCGCACGCCATGGCGTATTGTAAGAATGGATCGAGCCGGCGGGCTTCCTTCTTGTCGACGAACGCCAGCGGGTCGAAGCTCTTGATCTCGCCGGCGATGCGGGTCGGGTAGTCGGTGGCGTCGAACCTAGTGATCGGCCCCACCCCCGAGCGTCCCTGCAGCAGCGCGGACCAGAACTCGTCCGCGGTGTTGCCGATCGGCGTGAGGGCGCCGAGCCCGGTGACGACAACCCGTGGCGTGCTCACTGGCTACGAGTTGTCCTTGATGTACTGGATGGCGTCCCCGACCGTCACGATCTTCTCGGCGTCCTCGTCCGGGATCTGGATGTCGAAATGCTCCTCGAGGGCCATGACGAGCTCCACCGTGTCGAGCGAGTCGGCTCCCAGGTCTTCGATGAACTTCGCCGTGGGGGTGACGTCGTCCTCCTCCACCCCGAGCTGCTCCACGATGATCTCCTTCACCTTCTCATCGACTGACTTCGCCATGAACCCGTCTCCTCCACGGATAAGGATGAGCTACATGTACAGGCCGCCGTTGACGTGAAAGACCTGACCGGTGATGTACGTCGCGCCGTCTCCGGCCAGGAATCGCACCATCTCGGCAACCTCGCGGGCGGTCCCGCTGCGTTTGAGCGGCACCTGGGAGAGCAGGGCCTCGCGCGCCGCCGCGGGAAGTGTCGCGGTCATGTCCGTCTCGATCAGGCCCGGCGCCACCGCGTTCACCAGAATCGACCAGTGGGCGAGCTCACGCGCCGCGGCCTTCGTGAAGCCGATGAGCCCTGCCTTGGCCGCCGCATAGTTCGTCTGGCCGGCGTTGCCCATGGCGCCTGCCGTCGATGAGATGTTGATGATGCGCCCGCCCCGCTTCCCTCGGACCAGCGCCTTGGTGACCGCGCGCGTCATTAGGAACGCCGCGCGGAGATTCACCTCCATCACGCGGTCCCAGTCTTCGTCTGTCATGCGGACGAGCAATTGGTCATGCGTCATGCCCGCATTGTTGACGAGGATGTCGATGCGCCCGAAGTGCTCTCGGGCCGCGTTCACGAGCCGCTCGCAGTCCTCGCGGCTCGCCGCGTCGGCGACGATGCCGAGCGCCGCGGCGCCTTGCGCTTCCAGGTTTCGCACCGCGCCCTGCAGGCGGTCGGCGTCGCGACCCGAGACTACCACGGCCGCGCCGTCCTCGGCCAGCCGCGCACCGATCTCGGCCCCGATCCCGCGGCTGCCGCCGGTGACGATCGCCACCTTGCCGTCGAGCGGCCCCTTCATCCGCGTCCCGCCCCGGGCGCTGCGGCCCCCGCACCGCCGACGGCCGCCAGCGTCTTGTCCAGGCCCGTCGGGTCCTCCACCGAATGGCCGCGCGCGTCGGTGATGATGCGCCGCAGCAGGCCGGTCAGGACGCGGCCGGGCCCGACCTCGACGAACGTCGTCGCGCCCTCGTCGGCGAGCCGGCGCACGCAGTCGGTCCATCGCACCGGGCTCGCGACCTGGCGCAGCAGGAACGGTCGCACGTCGGCGGCCGCTCGGGTGACGCCCCCATCGACGTTCCGGACGACCGGCAGCTTCGGATCGGCAATCTGGGCGGCCTCGAGCTCCCGGGCGAGCCGCGCGCCCGCCGGCGTCATGAGCGAGCAATGAAAGGGCGCGCTCACCGGCAACATCACGCTCATCCGGCCGCCCCGCTCCTTGGCCAGCGCCACACCGCGCTCGACCGCGGCGCGATGCCCGGCGATGACGATCTGCATCGACGAGTTCACGTTCGCGACCTCGGCCACGTCACCCTGGGCCGCGTCGGCGCACACCCGCTCGACCACCGGGAGCTCGAGCCCCATGATGGCGGCCATCGCGCCGGTGCCGACCGGCACCGCCTCCTGCATGAACTCGCCGCGCTTGCGCACGATGCGCACCGCGTCGGCGAAGCGCAGCGCGCCGGCCACGACCAGCGCGGTGTATTCGCCGAGGCTGTGCCCCGCCGCGAAGGACGGTTGCAGACCCCGCTCGGCGCACGCGGCCGCGGCCGCGACCGACGCGGTCAGCACCGCGGGCTGGGTGTTCGCGGTCAACGCCAGCTCAGCTTCGGGCCCGTCGAACACGAGGCGGGTGAGGTCGAAGCCCAGCGCGTCGTTGGCCTCCTCGAAAACCGCCTTGGCGCCAGGGACCGTGTCGTAGAAGCCCTTGCCCATCCCGACGGCCTGCGAGCCCTGGCCGGGGAAGAGGAACGCGATGGTCATCGCGGGGTCGTCACCACCGCATGAGGGCCGCGCCCCAGGCGAAGCCTCCGCCGAAGGCGACCAGCAGGACGAGGTCGCCGCGCTTGAGACGGCCGGCGGCGATGGCCTCCTCGAGCGCGACGTAGACCGACGCGGCGCCGGTGTTGCCGTAGCGGTCGACGTTGACGAACACGCGGTCCATCGGCAGGTTCACCCGCTTGGCGGCGGCCTCGATGATCCGAAGGTTCGCCTGGTGCGGGATGAACAGGCTCACGTCGTCGGGGGTGAAGCCGTTGCGCGCCAGGATGCGCTCGGCGCAGTCCACGAACAGCCGCACCGCCACCTTGAAGACCTCGTTGCCCTTCATCTTGGCGAAGTGCATCCGCGCGTCGACCGTCTCCTTCGTGGCCGGATGCCGCGAGCCGCCGCCGGGCATGTAGAGCAGCTCCCAGTACTGACCGTCCGAGTAGAGATCGAAGTCGAGAATGCCGCGCTCGTCGTCGGAGGGCTCGAGCACCGCCGCGCCGGCGGCGTCGGCCAGCAGCACGCAGGTGCCGCGATCGGTGAAGTCGGTGATCTTCGAGAGGGTCTCGGCGCCGATGCAGAGCACGCGCTTGTACTTGCCGGTCTGGATGAACTGCGCGCCGATCGACAGGCTGTAGATCGAGCCCGCGCACGCCGCCAGCATGTCGATCGAGCCAGCGCGCCGGCAGCCGAGGCGGTGCTGGACGATGTTGCCGACGCTCGGAAAGATCATGTCGGGCGTGGTGGTGCCGACCGCTATGAACTCGACGTCCTCCGGCACCAGGTTGGCGCGCTCGAGCGCCTGCTGCGCGGCTTTGACCGCGAGGTCGGACGTCGCCTCCGTCTCGTCGGCGATGTGGCGCTGGCGGATGCCGCTCCGCTGCACGATCCACTCGTCGTTGGTCTCGACCATCTTCTCAAGCTCCGCGTTGGTCAGGACCCGCTTGGGCGCGTAGGCGCCGACCCCGGTGATCCTCGCTCGCGTCATTCACGCCCCCCCTTCGCGGCCACCGCGCGCCACCTCGGCGTCCAGCGCGGCCTTGATGTGCTCGTTCAGTCCAGCGCTGGCCCACTCCTGGGCCACCCGTACGGCGTTCTTGATGGCCTTCACTGGTGAGGCACCGTGACAGATGATGGCGGCGCCGTCAATGCCGAGCAGCGGGGCCCCGCCCATCTCGGTGTAGTCGACGCGGCGGCGGAAGCGGTCGAACGCCGGCATCGCGAGCTTGGCGCCGATCATCGAGCGCGTGTCGCGTGTGAGCTCCTCCTTGAGCATCGAGCCGAGCATGTCCGCGAGGCTCTCGGAGATCTTCAGCGCGACGTTGCCGGTGAAGCCGTCGGTGACCACGACGTCGCAGCGGCCGTTGTAGATGTCGCGGCCTTCCACGTTGCCCACAAAGTTCAGCGACGACTCGCGCAGCTGCTCGTACGCCTCCTTCGTGAGCTCGTTGCCTTTGCCCTCTTCTTCACCAACCGAGAGGATGCCGACGCGCGGGCTGTCGAGCCCGAGGATGTCCCGCGCGTATACGTGGCCCATGACCGCGAACTGCAGGAGGTGCTCGGCCTTCGGATCGACGTTGGCGCCGGCGTCGAGCAGGATGGTGAACTTCCGGAGATTGGGCAGCACCGCCGCGATCGCCGGCCGGTCAACCCCGGGCAGCACGCCGATCACGAACATGGCGATGGCCATCGCGGCACCGGTGTTGCCGGCTGAAATGAACGCGGCGGCCTCGCCCGACTTGACGAGCTCCGCGGCCACCCGCAGGGAGGAGTCGCGCTTGCGCCGGAGCGCATGCGACGGGCTCTCGGCCATGCCGACGACCTGCGAGGCATGCCGGACCTCGATGGCCAGGGCTTGGGCGTTCAGCCGGAAGACCTCGCGCTCGATGGCGGCGCGGTCGCCGACGAGACAGACGGACGCGCCGAACTCCCGGACGGCAGCGACCGAGCCCTCGACGATGACCCGTGGCCCGTGATCGCCCCCCATCGCGTCCACCGCGATCTTCATGATGGCGGCGCCGGACCCCGACTACGTTCCTTCGACGGCGACGATCTCCCGGCCCTTGTAGTACCCGCAGTGCGGGCAGACCCGGTGGGGCAGCTTCGCCTCGCGACACTGCGGGCATACCGAGCGCGTGGGCGAAGCGAGCTTGTAGTGGGTGCGGCGCTTGCGGCCGCGCGTCTTCGAATGTCGGCGTTTCGGCAGAGGCATGCGATTTCTCCTAGCGCGGGAACCGCGCAGCCAGATCTTTAAGGGCCGCCAGACCGGGATCCGGCGCCCGCTGTTGGCAGTCACACTGAACCAGGTTCCGGTTGCCACCGCAAACCGGACAGAGCCCGAGACACCCCTCGCGACACAGCGGCTTCATCGGCAAGGCCAGCGTCGTCTCGGTCTCGATGAGAACGCCGACGTCGATCTCGTCCTTGTCGTAGAAGTCGACATCCAGGTCGTCCGCGGCCAGCTCGACGCTATCGGCGGTGGCCGGACGCGGGGCGAGCCGCACGTCGAGGAGGGCGGTAACCGTGACGGGCACCGGCTCGAGACAGCGGCCGCACGCCTGCGACACCGCCGCGCCGATCTCGCCGGTCACGAAGACCTCGGCCCCGTCCCGCTCCAGGCGAAGCTCGACCCGCTCGAGCCGCCACGTCGGGTCTCGGAAGACGGGCCCGAGCGCCCCCACTTCGGTGACGCTCACCCCCTCTTTCGGTATGTCGGGAACCCGAACGATCATGAGAGGTAAACCTATGTCAACAAAAGATTTTTCACGCAAGTCGCGTCAGTATATCGACCGTTGAGCACGCAAGTCAAGGCATTTGACGACGTTTGACCCCTGTCAGGCCCTCTGCTAGGCTTCGACCATGTCAAACGTGTTCAAGACGGGACTCCTCCTGGCCGTTCTGACAGCCATGCTCGTTCTCATCGGCGGCGCCATCGGTGGCCAGCAAGGCATGGTGATCGCGTTCGTCATCGCGCTGGTCATGAACTTCGTCAGCTACTGGTTCTCGGACAAGATGGTGCTCGCGGCGTACGGCGCCCAGCCCATTGACGAAGCGGCGGCGCCCCGACTCTACGCGATCGTTCGCCGCCTTGCCACACGCGCCGACATCCCGATGCCGCGCGTGTACCTGATGCCGAGCGAGACGCCGAACGCCTTCGCGACCGGCCGCAACCCCCAGCACGCCGTGGTGGCCGTGACCGAGGGGATCATGCGGATCCTCGACGAGGAAGAGCTCGAGGGCGTGCTGGCCCACGAGCTCTCGCACGTGAAGAACCGCGACGTGCTCATCTCGACCATTGCCGCGACGCTGGCCGGCGCCATCACGTATCTCGCCCACATGGCCCAGTGGGCCGCCATGTTCGGCGGCCGGAGCCGCGACGACGAGGAGGGCGGATCGAATCCGATCGCGATGATCCTGCTGGCGATCCTCGCGCCGATCGCGGCGCTGCTGGTCCAGATGGCCGTCTCGCGCTCGCGCGAGTTTCAGGCCGACGCGACCGGCGCGAAGGTCGCCGGACGTCCCTGGGGGCTCGCGAAAGCGCTCGAGAAGCTCCAGATGGCGAATCAGGCCATGCCGATGGCCGACGCGACGCCGGCCACCGCACACCTGTTCATCGTGAACCCGCTCAGCGGCGAGACGCTGATGCGGCTCTTCTCGACCCACCCTCCCCTGGAGGAGCGGATCGCCCGGCTGCGCGCGATGCGGGTCTAGCCCGCTCGCTCAGGCCTTCTCGACGACGTAGGCGTGCGAGAGCATGTCGACGTAGATGTTGCCGTCGACAACGGTCTCGCCGAGCTTGTTCTTCTCCAGTCCCCGCACGTGCGGCTTGGCCGCGGCCCACCGGGTGACCCACGCGACCGGTATGTAGCCGCCGTCGGTCTGCATGATCTCCTCGGCCTTCGCGTAGGCGGCGAGACGCTTCTTGGGATCGCGCGTGTCGCGCCCCGCCTCGAGCTCGCGATCGAAAGCGTCGTTGACCCAGGCCTGGCGCTTGCCCTCGGTCTTCTTGCCGTAGAACGTGTCGAAGTACTCGTTGTGCGGGTCCGGATAGTCCATGAACCAGCGGATCCACACGAACTGGTAGTCGTTCTTCCAGAGGCCGGCGCGGAAGACGCGTTGCTCCAGAATCTCGAGATCCGTCTTCATGTTGAGATGCTCGAGCAGGACGGCCTGCACGGCCTCGGCGAGCGGCTTGGAGCCAAGGGCCTCCTCCCGCATCGTCAGGGTGATCTTCGGCCAGTTACGGCCGCCCTCGTACATCGTGCCCTTGAGCTGCGCCATCGCCGCCTTCGGATCGAAGCGCTGGATGTCGCGGATCTGCTTGTCGTCCACCGCCCCGGGAAAGCCGGGCGGGATCATGGAGTGGGCAGGAATGGCGAACCCGTCGGCCACCTTCACGACGTTTTCGCGGTCGATCGCGTGCCCGACGGCGCGGCGCACCTTCACGTTGTCGAATGGCGGCTTCGTCGCCTGCGGGATCAAGTACCAGGTGCCCGGGAACGGATAGCGGAATACCTGCTTCGACGTGCGCGGATCGTCGCGGAGGCGCTTGAGATCGCCCGTTTGCAATAGCGTGATATCGAGCTCGTTGTTCTCGTACGGCAACGCGCCCGACTGCACCGGGACGATCGGGATCGTCACCTTCTCGAGCGTGACGTCCTTGGCGCCGAAGAAATGCTTGTTCCGGCGCAGCACCATGACGCGGTTGTGCTCCCACGACTCGAGCACGAAGGGCCCGTTGCAGACGATGTTGGCGGCCTCCGTCCACTTGTCGCCGTGCTTCTCGACCGAGGGCCGGTGAGCCGGGAACGCTGCGATGTATGCCGAAAGCACCGGGAAATAGCCGCGCGGCCCCTCGAGCGTGACCTCGAGGGTCCAGTCGTCCTTCGCCCGCACGCCGACCCCGGACGCGTCCGGCACCTTGCTCTTGTTGAACGGCTCGGCGCCCTTGATGTCGTAGAAGTAGCTCGAGTACGGGTTCTTGCTCGCCGGATCCATCTGGCGCTTCCACGACCACTCGAAATCGCGCGCGGTGCACGGCGAGCCGTCCGACCACTTCGAGTCCTTGCGGATCGCGAAGGTCCAGACCGAGCCGTCGGCGTTGGACGTCACCTGGCTCGCCACGTGAGGAACAGCCTGGAAGTCGACGTTGAACTTCATCAGGCCGGCCCAGAGCTCCGGGACGCCCGTGCAGTACAGGTCCTTGTTGTAGTCGTGGCTGGACGGATCGTTCTGCCACCAGCCGCCGCCGCCGATGCGCACGTGCTGCTCGCGCGCCAGCTTCTCGCCGGGCGCCAGCTTGGGCGCCGCGGTGGCCGGCCGCGCCTTGAAGCCGGCCGCGCCCATCGACGCGAGCCCGGCGGCGACTCTCAGGAAATCGCGACGGTCAAACCCCACGGCGGCCAGCCGCGTCGCGAGAAGCTCCATCTGCGCGTCCGAGATGCGGGGAGGTCGCATGCCGAGTCTCCTTTTAATAGCCGCTTAATAGCCGCCCTCGACCGGCGGGGCCCCAGCCCCGCGACGGTCTGCGGCGCGGACTCCCTTTAATAGCCGCGCCTCGACCGGCGGGGCCCCAGCCCCGCGACGGTCTGCGGCGCGGACTCCCACCTATTTCAGTTTGGGATCCAGCGCGTCCCGCACGCCGTCGCCGAAGAACGTGAACGCCAGCATGGTAACCGCGATGGCGATCGACGGGAACACGCAAAGATGCCAGTAGGACCGGATGTACTGCTGACCCTCGCCGACCATCTGCCCCCACGAGGGCGTGGGCGGGTTGATCCCGACTCCGATGAATGAGAGCGCCGCCTCCGTGAAGATTGCCTCCGGGATGCCGAACGTGACCGCGACCACGATGGGCGTGAGCGCGTTGGGCATGATGTGCCGCCGGAGCAGCCGCCCGAAGCCGGCGCCCAGTGCGCGCGCCCCGTCGACGTACTCCTTCTCCTTGATGACCAGTACCTGGGCGCGCGTCTGGCGGGCGATCCCGACCCACCCGGTGAAGCCGATGGCGATGAAGATATTGATGAGCCCGGCGCCCAGCATCGACATCACGAGAATCACGAACAGAAGGCGCGGGAACGCATACATGACGTCGATGAAGCGCGTGATGATCAGGTCGGTGCGACCGCCGACGTAGCCGGACAGGGCACCGATCGGCACGCCGATCAGCACGACGACGACCTGCGCCCCGAGCCCGACGAGCATCGACACCCGCGCGCCGTAGATCATCCGCGAGAGCATGTCGCGCCCGAGCTGGTCGGTGCCCAGCCAATAGGCGCGCGACGGCGTCTCGTTGAGGCGAGCGAAGTTCGTCTTGGTGTACGGCAAGGGCGCGAGGACGTCGGCGAAGATCGCGATCAGGCAGAGCAGGATGACGACGCAGCCGCCGGCCACCGCCAGTCGATTGCGCAGGAGCCGCCGCGCCCCGTCGCGCCACAGGCTCGACGACCGCGACGCGCCCGAAGTCGCCGCCTTCGAGCGCGGGCTTTGCCCGCGCAAATCCTCCTGGGGGGAGGCATCGGAAGGGGGGCGAAGCCCCCCTCCGAGCTTAGTAACGGATGCGGGGGTCGAGGACGCCATAGACGAGGTCGACGGCGAGATTCATGATGGCCAGAAAAGCCCCGTAGGTCAGCACCACCGCCATGATCATCGGATAATCGCGCCCGGTCATCGAGAGCACGAAGAACCGCCCCATACCCGGGACGCGAAAGATCGACTCGACGAAGAAGGATCCGGTTCCCACCGCGGCGAACATCGGCCCCAGCAGCGTCACGATCGGGATGAACGCGTTCTTGAGGGCATGCTTGAACACGACGGGCGTCTCGCCGAGTCCCTTGGCGCGCGCCGTGCGCGTGTAGTCAGCGCGGATGACCTCGAGCATGCTGGCGCGGGTGAAGCGGGCGATGATCCCCATCGGAGCGAGCGCCAGCGCCACCGTCGGCAGCACCCAGTTCCGCGGCGACTCCCACCCGCCGGTCGGGAAGAGGGGCAGGACGAACGAGAACAGGATGATCAGGAACACCGCGAGGACGAAGTTGGGCACCGCCACGCCGGCGGTCGCCAGCGTCACCGATACGTAATCCCAGCCCTTGTTCTGGTAGACCGCCGCGAGGATGCCGAGCGTCAGGCCGCCAACGACGGCGAGCGCCAGCGCCATGGCGCCGAGCAAGAGCGACACCGGAAACGTCTCGGCGAGGATCTCGCGGACCGTTCGCGTCTTGTACACGAAGGAGTTGCCGAAGTCGCCGCGCACGGCCTTGCTCACGAAGATCGCGAACTGCTCGTGCAGAGGCCGGTCCAGGCCGTAGTACTTGGCCAGGTTCCGCTGCGCCTCGGGCGACAGCGGGTTCGCGCCCTCCGCTACCGGATCGAGCGGGCTCCCCGGCGTCGCGTGCATCACCAGAAACGTGACCAGCGCCATCGCCAGGAGCGTCGGCGGTAGCCACAAGACACGGGACAGCGCATAGTGGAGCAATCGCGTCCTCCCGTTACAGGCTATCTAGAGATGGCGTGAGCGCAAAATATCGACGGTGTGGCTCCTACTATGGCAGGGCGGTCGCCCGAGTCAAGCCGGCCGTTTCTTGACCGGTCCCGGGGCCTCTGCGACAATCGACGGCCGAAGGATGTCCGCGGATCCACTCATCCGAGTGACCGGTCTTCGAAAGACCTTCGGCAGCCACCGCGTGCTGGATGGGCTCGACCTCGACGTCCATGCGGGTGAGGCGGTCGCGATGCTCGGCGCCAACGGGGCCGGCAAGACGACGCTGCTGAAGATCCTCGCCACGCTCATACGCCCCACGCGCGGTACGGCCGCCGTCGCAGGCCACGACTGTGTCCGGGACGCCGAGGGCGCCCGACCCCATATCGGCCTCGTCGCGCACGGCTCGTATGTGTACGAGGACCTGACCGCGCTCGAAAACCTGAGATTCTGGACCACGCTCTCCGGGCTCTCGCCGGCACCGGCCGCGCTCGCCGGGGCGCTCGCCAGTGTCGAGCTCGAGCGGGCCGCGGACGAGCGTGTCCGCACCTTCTCGGCGGGCATGAAGCGCCGGCTGTCGCTCGCGCGCTTCGTGCTGGCGCGGCCCAGCGTGCTCCTGCTCGACGAGCCGTTCGCCGGCCTCGACCAGCGCGCGAAGAAGTGGCTCGAGGAGCACCTGGCGTCCTTCAAAGCGTCCGGTGGGGCGATCCTGATGGCGACTCACAGCTTCGGCCGCGAGCTCGCGGTCGCCGATCGGCTCGCCATCCTCGCCGGCGGCGCCATCACGCTCGACACGCCGCGGGGCGCGCTCTCGGCCGACGACGTGCAGCGGCTCTACGTCGTGCACACGGAGGACGCGCCCTGACCTTCGCACGGCGCGCGTTCATCGTGGTGTGGAAGGATCTCCTCGTCGAGCGCCGGTCGAAGGAGACGCTCAACGCGCTCTTCTTCTTCGCGCTTCTCCTCCTCTTCGTATTCCAGTTCGCCGTGGGGCCCGACCGCGAACGGCTGGCCGGCACCTTGCCCGGATTGCTGTGGCTCGGCTTCATCCTGACCGGGCTGCTCGGGCTCGGCCGCACCTTCGTGGTCGAGCGCGAGAACGACTGCTGGGAAGCGCTCCGCCTGACGCCGGGAGACAAATCCGCGATCTACGTGGGCAAGCTCGCCGGCAATCTCCTGCTGATGCTCGTGGTCGAGGCCATTCTGGTGGCGCTCTTCGGCATCTTCTTCAACCTCGACCTCGCCGGCGTGCTGCCGGCGCTCGTCGTGGTCATCGGCCTGGGCACGGTCGCCTTCGCCGCGGTCGGCACGCTCTTCGCCGCGATGACCTCGCAGGTGCGCGCCCGTGAGCTCCTCTTCCCGGTGCTCCTCCTGCCCGTCCAGGCTCCCGTGCTGCTGGCAACCGTCAAGGCAACCGAAGCCGTGCTGCTCGGCGAGCCCCTCGGGAGCGTCGCGCACTGGCTCAAGCTTCTGGGGGCCGCGGACGTCATCTTCGTCACCGTCGGCGTGCTCACGTTCGATTTCGTGCTGGAGGGCTAGCCGGGCATGTTCCGCGTCGTTGGTGGCCTGACGCTCGTGGCGCTCGCGGCCGGCCTGGTGATGGCCTTCGGCGTGGCGCCACGCGAGGTGACGCAGGGCAACGTGCAGCGCATCATGTACCTGCACGTGCCGAGCGTCTGGGTCGCGTACCTCGCCTTCGCCGTGGTGCTCGTCGCATCGATCGTGTATCTGGCGCGCCGGCTCGACGGCGCCGACCGGCTGGCGCACGCGTCCGCGGAGGTCGGCGTGCTCTTCACCGGACTCACGATCGCCACCGGATCGATCTGGGGCAAGCCCACATGGGGCACGTGGTGGACATGGGACGCGCGGCTCACCAGCGTCTCGATCCTGTTCGTGATGTACCTCGGTTACCTGTTGCTCCGGGGCATGATCGAGGATCCCGACCAGGGCGCCCGCTACGCCGCGGTGCTCGGTATCGTCGCCGCATTCAACATTCCGCTCGTGCACTTCTCGGTCTACTGGTGGCGCACGCTTCACCAGCCGCCGTCCCTGATGAAGCCGGGGCCTGGTACCATGCCGGGCGTGATCGTCGCGGCGCTCATGGTGAACTTCGTTGCGTTCTCGCTCCTTTACATCTACTTCGTTGCGAAGCGGGTTCGCCTGCTCCGGCGCGAGGCGGAGGCGGCCGCCTGATGCCCGACAACTGGAGCTTCGTGCTCCTGGCCTACGGGCTCGCCGCGGTCGTGCTGATCGCCTACTGGCGCCGGCTCGTCCGCCGCGAGCGCGCGCTGGAGGCCGAAAGCCAGCCCGCTGCGAGGCGCACCTGAACCGCCGGGGCAAGTTCATCGTCGGCGGCGCCGTCATCGCCGCCGCGCTCGCCTACATGATCTACGCCGGCGTCACCCAGTCGGC
>JBKPCO010000124.1:0-27533 GCA_046727415.1 Candidatus Methylomirabilota bacterium | reverse complement strand
GGTCTGCAGACGATGTGCATCGGCTTCGGTCAGGGGATCGCCACGATCATCGAACGGCTGTAGCAGGGCCGTCCGGGAGGGAGGAGAGATGCCCGGATTTCGCTGCGCGAAGTGCGGGAAGGTCGCGATGGCCCAGCGGATGACCGAGCGCGATGGCGCCGCCGTTGACGTTGACGCGGCTCATGTCTGGATGCAGCTCGCCCTCCCACGCCAGGACGACCGAGGCGAACGCCTCGTTGATCTCGATGAGATCGATCTGCTCGAGCTTCATGCCGGCCTTGCGCAGTACGCGCTGGGTCGCCGGAATCGGACCGGTGAGCATGATCGTCGGGTCCACACCGGCCAGGGCCGTCGCCACCACGCGGGCGCGGGGCCTGAGCTTGAGCGCCTTGGCGCGCTCGGGCGACATGAACAGGAGAGCGGCGGCGCCGTCCGAGATCTGCGAGGAGTTCGCGGCGGTCACCACGCCGTCCGGCTTGAACGACGGCGCCAGCGCGGCCATCTTCTCGCGGTTCACCGGCACGCGGACGCCCTCGTCGGTGTCGAACACCGAGCCGTCCGGCAGCGTCACCGGGGCGATTTCCCGCTTGAATCGCCCTTCGGCGATGGCGCGGCCGGCCTTTTCGTGGCTCTGCGCGGAGAACGCGTCCAGCGCTTCCCGCGTCAGGCCCCACTTCTCGGCGATCATCTCGGCCGAGATGCCCTGCGGGACGATGTTGAAGCGCTCCTGGAGCTTCGGCGAGAGCGGACCGTCGCCCGGCCCCATGGCGTTCGAGCCCATGGGCACCCGCGTCATATGCTCGATGCCCCCGGCGATGACCACGTCGTACTGGCCGGACATGACGCCCATCGCCGCGAAGTTTGCCGCCTGCTGGCCGGAGCCGCACATCCGGTCGAGAGTCGTGCCGCACACATCGACCGGGAATCCCGCGATGAGCGCGGCGTTCCGCGCGATGTTGAATCCCTGCTCGCCGAGCTGGTCGACGCAGCCCAGGATGACGTCCTCGACGTCCGCCGGATCGACGTCGACCCGCCGGACGAGATCGCTCAGGACGAAACCGGCCAGGTCGTCGGGGCGGATTCCGGAGAGCCTCCCGCCCTTTCGCCCGACCGCGGTACGCACCGCGCCCACGATGACCGCATCACGCATGGCTACCTCCTTGGAGAACGAGACCAATAATTCATCTTACCGGTCCCCCCGGCAGGGGCGCAAACAGCGGGCTAGGAGACCCGGCGCTTCACCTGATCGGCGAGCTTGCAGAACGCGCAAATGGTCCCGGTGGTCACCTGGCCGCAGCGGAGGCACTCATTAAGGGCGACGGCCTCGGCGCGCTCGAACGCGGGGCGGGCCCGGTCGAGGAAGCCGAAGAGGAAATTGTGCTTGGCGCCCGGCGAGGCGTCCTCCAGGCGGCTCAGGATCTCCTTGTGGGTGATCGAGGTCGCGCCGGCAGCGAACGGGCATTCCTCGACGATGTAGTCGATCTTGCGTAGAAACGCGAAGGCCGCCGTCTCACGCTCGGAGAGCCGGTAGAGCGGCTTGACGCGACGAACCAGCTTCGGATGCGTCGACGGGAGCGCGGGCGACTGGCGGGGCAGCGCCTCGGTCTGCCAGTGCAGGACGGAGCCGAACAGGGTCGCCGCCTCGTCGTCGAGATTGTGGCCGGTTGCTACCACCGGGATGCGGTGCTCGAGCGCGACCCGATTCATGAGGTAGCGCTTGGAGAGGCCGCAGCCTGAGCACGGCGGCCGCCGTGTCACGGTCTTGATGACCGGCACCGGCGCGCCCACCTGGTCGCGGACAGCGGAGACGATCAGCGGCACGCCGCGCGCCGCCGCGAACTGCTCGCACTTGACCCGGGACTCGACGGAGTACTCGAAGATGCCGAGGTCGAGGTGCAGCCCGGTCGTTCGATAGCCCTCGTCGATCAACACGTCCCAAAGCGCGAGCGAATCTTTGCCGCCGGAGACGGCGACCAGCACCGTCTCGTCCTTTGTGAACATGTGGTGCTTCCGGATCGCCTCACGGACCTGATTGCGGAAGAACTCGAGGAAGTCCGGCGCACAGAAGGCGGCGTTATGGCGCCGGAGCTCGAGCACCGCCGGCTCCCCGCACTTGCGGCACTTCATTGTGGGTCCGGCTCGCTGCCGCCGGACATCACCGGCCGTAGCTCGATCGTCGCATCATCGCGCACGACCTGATCGGCCGTGACGAGGTCATCGCCACAGATCACCAGCACTGTCTCGGGCAGGATGTCGAGCTCGCGGAGGATGTCCTTGACCCGGCGGTTACCGGCGACGGCGACTTCTCGGCGTGGATTGCGCAAGATGACTTTCATGCGTATGCCAGCGATGGCGTCGAGTATACCTCTGTTCCATTCGCCGGTCGGCACGGCGCTCCCACAAACGGCGCGTGCTAGAGTGTGACGATCGCACGCGGCACGGGAGACGCGAATGGGCGGACTCACGCGGTGACTGACAGAGCGCGACTGGCGCGCACGCCGTGGCGGAGGCTCACGAGCCGCCCGGTCTACGAGAATCCGTGGATCCGTGTCCGCGAGGACCAGGTTGAGCTCCCGGACGGTCGGACGACGCTCTACGGGGTCGTGCAGTGCGCGGGCTGTGTCGGCGTGCTTCCGTTCGTCGATGCTCACACCGTCGTCCTGGTCGGCCAGTATCGCTACGTCGCCGGCGGCTTTTACTGGGAGATGCCGACGGGCGCCGTGAAGACCGGCGAGAGCGAGGAGGCGGCGGTGCAACGCGAGCTGGCCGAGGAAGCGGGTTACGAGGCCGATCAGCTCGTCAAGCTGTGCGCCTACCATACCTCTAAGAGCGTGGTCGACGAGACCGCCAACATCTACCTGGCCGAAGGGCTCCGTCCGGTCACGCGGAGGGCGGATCCGACCGAGTTCATCGAGGTTCGTGCCTTTCACTTCGACGAGGTCGTCCGAATGGTCGAGCGCGACGAGATCAAGGACTCGATGACGATCATCGCGGTCCTGCACGCGGCGCGGCGGCGGGAGCGCTAGCCCCGGGACGCTCCGGCCCGCCGCCGCCCGCGGCCGCGCACCGGGCTAGGGTTCGACTTGCGTCGTCGTGCTGCCCTTCGCCGTCAAGGCGATGTGAGAGAACGCTGAGTCAGGCGTAGCGCCATGCCAGTGCTTCTCTTCCGAGGGAATATGCACGACGTCTCCGGGGACGATAACCTGTTGCTCCGCCTCCGTGGCGATGATGCCCTTGCCCGCGGTCACGAACAGCACTTGATCACTGCTGTGCGTGTGCATCTTGTTACGCGCGCCCGGGCTGAAATTGACGATGCCTAGATTGAAGTCCTGGCTCGCCTCGGGCGTGAGCAGCGTCTGGCGCGTCACCGGACCGCCGGTGAACAGGGGAGCGTTCACAGGTTGAGCTGGGATCTCGCTCGGTCTATGTACCTTCATGGAGCCTTCTCCTCTCGGGCGATCGTGCTTACCGCGTTGTTCGCGGCAGTCTACCTGCATGTCGATGTCCTTGCAACGGACGGAGCGCGGGCCACGAAGTCACTTCGACGCCAGCACCATCGGCCCCGTCGGCGCCGGCACGCCGGCCTCCGGCTCGAGCGTGACCGCGAACACCTTCACCGGTTTGCCGTCCTCCACCGCGGCGATGCGATGTGTGCCGCGGCCCGAGGCATCGACCTTGAAGAGACCCGCGGGCTGCGGCGCCCCCTCGCCGATGGTCCACATCTCGTACGCGCTGCCCGCCGGCGCCGCCGGCAGGTTGGCGACGAACACGTGGCCGCCGCTGGTCGGGTTCCAGATGACGCGGCCCGTAGCCTCCGGGCTGGCCCCCAGGCCATGCAGGGTGACGACCTCAGTAGCGGGATCGCGTAGCAGGTCGACCGCGCCCTGGTACACCGCAATCTGCTCGCGCAGCGCGGCCTCGTCCTTCTGAACGCGCTCGCGGAGCGCCGCGGCCTCGCGCGCCATTTGCCCGAGACGACCTTCGTACCGGGAAGCCACGAACGTGCCGGTGAAGGCGGCGCCGACGATCATCGCAGCGAGGGTCGCCACCGCCCAGACGAGCCGTCGCGTCCGTGGCCGCTCACGGCGCACAGGCGTCGTCGCCTCGATCCGACGCAGCAGGGCGTCCTTGACCTCGGGCGGCGGGATCGCGGGCGACTCCTGGCGCGCCAGCGCGGCCAGCGCTTCGGCCGACTCGCGCAGCGTCTCCTCGCAGACGTCGCAGCCGGCGGCCAGATGGCGCTCGAACTCGGCGCGATCCGCGCCGTCGAGGGCGCCGACAGCGTAGGTGGCCGCGAGTGTGTCGAACGGTTCGTGGTTCATGGGCCCGTCTTCACCACGTCCCGGAGCCGCTCGAGTCCGAGGCGGATGCGCGTCTTCACCGTCCCGAGCGGCTGCTTGATCTTGTCGGCGATCTCGCTCTGGGTGAGGCCCGCGTAGTACGCGAGCTCGATGACCTCGCGCTGAGCGTCCGGCAGCCGCTGCAGGGCGCTCCGGACCGTCCCGCGGTCCGAAGCCCGCTCGGCGGCGTCACCCGCGGGGTCGGCGGGGGCGGCGGCCACCGCCTCGTCCAGCGGCGCCACGAACGTCTCACTCCGTCGGCGTGTCGCCCGGGCACGATCGATCGCGCGGGTGCGGGCCCGCGTGATCATCCACGCCTCGGGGCTTCCGCGTGAGGCATCGTAGTTTCCGGCATCGCGCCAGGCCTCCCAGAACACCTCTTGGAGGACGTCGCTGGCATCGGCGCGCTCGCGCACGATCCGGAGGATTAGCGGGAACACCACGGGCGCGTGGCGATCGTAAAAGGCGGCGAACGCCTGCCGATCACCGGCCGCCATCTGCCTGATGAGGTCCGCGCCGGCCGTCGCCATGCTCGCTCTTCACTACCATGACTACGGGCGACAGCCAACCCTGGATCGCCGGGCAGATGCTATTCTTGGCGACGTGAAATGGCTGCCTGAAAAGAAGGCATTCGACGAGGCATTCGAAGGCGGCGGGACGGCGCGCTCGCACTACCGGCCCCTCGTCTCGATACTCGAGTCCTTCACGCAGAGCGAGATCGAGCGGCGAGAGCGCCTGCAGAAGCTCTCGCTCATGGACCAGGGCATCACCTTCACCGTCTACGGCGAGAAAGAAGGCACCGAGCGAATCTTCCCGTTCGACTTCGTACCTCGCGTGATCCCGGCGCGCGAGTGGGAGCGCCTGCAGGCGGGGCTGATCCAGCGGGTCACCGCGCTGAATCTCTTCATCCTGGACGTGTATCAGGGCCAGAAGTGCCTCAAAGACCGGCTCATTCCGCCGGAGCTGGTATTTTCGCGCAAGGAGTACAAGCGCGAGCTCCTCAACGTCATCCCGCCGCGTCAGATCTTCACGCACGTGGTCGGGACCGACATCATCCGGAATCACGCGGGCGAGTACCTCGTCCTGGAGGATAACTGCCGCTGCCCATCGGGCGTGTCCTACGTGCTCGAGAACCGCAACACCCTCAATCGCGTGTTTCCGGAGTTCTTCAAGTACTATCCGGTCCGGCCGATCAAGGACTATCCGACTCTTCTACTCGAGACCCTGCTGCACGCCGCGCCGCGCTTGAGCGAGAAGCCGGTCGTGGTGATTCTCACCCCGGGGATGGCGAACTCCGCCTACTTCGAGCACTCCTTCCTGGCCCGCGAGATGGGCGTGGTGCTCGTCGAGGGACGCGATCTCATCGTCGAGGATAACTACGTCTTCATGAGGACGACCCAGGGCAAGCAGAAGGTCGACGTGATCTACCGCCGGATCGACGATGATTTCCTCGATCCGCTGGTGTTTCGGCGCGACAGCCTGCTGGGCGTGCCCGGCCTCCTGAACGTCTACCGCGAGGGCAACGTCGCGCTCGCCAATGCTCCCGGTGCCGGCGTCGCCGACGACAAGTCCGTCTATGCGTTCATGCCCGCGCTCATCAAGTACTACCTCGGCCAGGACGCGCTCCTGCCGCAGGTGCAAACGTACCTCGGCGCCCGATCTCAAGACTTCGCCTACATCCAGGAGCACGCGCGCGAGCTGGTGATCAAGACCACCGGCGACTCCGGCGGCTACGGGATGCTCATGGGGCCGTTCGCGGCCAAGAAGGAGATCGAGGCGTACGTGGCGCAGATGAAGAAGAACCCCGGCAACTACATCGCCCAGCCGCTCATCGAGCTGTCCGCGCACCCGACATACGTCGACGGGAAGTTCGAGCCGCGCCGTGTCGACCTCCGGCCTTTTATCCTTTACGGCGAATCGGTCCGGGTGCTCCCCGGCGGCCTGACGCGCGTGGCGCTGCGGGCCGGGTCATACGTCGTCAATTCGTCGCAAGGCGGCGGCAGCAAGGACACCTGGGTGCTGGCCGCCAAGGACGCCTGATGCTCTCCCGCGTCGCCGACTCGCTCTACTGGATGGGCCGATACCTCGAGCGCGCCGAGAACCTCACGCGCCTGCTTCTGGTCACCGAAGACTTCTCCACTGAGACGCAGGGGCTTGCCGAGGACCTCGCGCAAACGGCATGGAAGGACATGCTGTCCATCTTCCCATCGGCGCAGCTGACGCGCGAGGTTACCCGATTCGCGCCCATGTCGGTGCCCTACCTGCACACTTTCTTCATCGACCAGGCGAACCCGTACTCGATCCACTTCTCGATCCGCAAGGCGCGCGAGAACGCACGCTCGGTGCGCGAGGCGCTGACGCTCGAGGTCTTCCTGGCGCTGAACGAGACGTTCCGCGCGCTCGAAACGTACGAGAAGAGGGGCATGCTCGATCTTCCGGCGTTCCGGGACGCGCTCACCGCCACTCACAAGGGCATCTTCACGGTCGTCGGGGCCATCGAGCACACATCGACACGCGACGAGGGCTGGCGCTTCCTCAAGCTCGGCGAATCGCTCGAGCGCAGCTATCGCTCGGCCCTCGTACTACGCACGAAGCTTCCGGCCTTGCTGGCGGCCGAGGCCCGCGGCGACGCGCCCCTCTACTACACGCAGTGGCGAACCCTGCTTCGGAGCCTGTCGTCGCTGGAGAACTACCGGCGGGTGTACGGCGCGCGCCTCGAGCCCAGCCTCGTCATCGGCTTTCTGCTGTTCGACGCCCACTCGCCGCGCTCCCTGCGCTACGGCGCCTCGGTCGTCCGCGAGTACCTGGCCACCATCTCGGGGCCCGAGGAGCTCACCGCTCCGGCGCGCGTCATCGGCAAGCTGCACGCCGACCTGCGGTACGACGACGAGGCCCAAATGCGGCGGGGCGACTTCGCGGGGTTGCTCGACCACGTGGTCGCCGAGCTGGCGAAGACGCACGACGCGATCGCGACCCAGTACTTCGTGACCTGATGCACCTCAGGGTCGAGCACCGCTTCGCGTTCGAGTACGACGCCTTCATCAGCGAGTCGTTCCTCGAGCTGCGCGTCCAGCCCAAGACGACGCCGCAGCAAGCCGTCTCGGCCTTCGAGCTCGCGATCGGTCCTCCGACCAGCGTCCACCGTTACCGCGACTGGAACGACAATCTCACGCATCACTTCACGATCACGAAATTCCACGACCGCATCGCGGTGTCGACGCGCTCGCTGGTGCAGACGCACCGGAGCAGCGTGGCGATCGCTTCACTCACCGAGCGCCCCCGGCGCGACGGTCTTCCGTACCCGCTGAACGATTTCCTCCAATTCGGTGGCCCTGTGACCCTCACGGCGGGCTTGCGCGCCGCGCATCGCGCAATCGGTCTACCCGCCACCGCGACCTTCGGGGAAGAGGTGCTGGCGCTCGGAGCGTACATCGCGAAGCGGTTCGTGTACCGGAAGAACGTCACGACCTACAGCTCGACGACCGAGGACTTCCTGAAGATCGGCGGCGGCGTGTGCCAGGACTTCGCCCATCTCATGCTGGGCCTGCTCCGGCTGCGTGGGATTCCCTGCCGGTACGTCAGCGGCTATCTACACGTCGAGCGGAAGAAGAAGGAGCCCTCGCAGAGCCACGCGTGGGTCGAGTTCCATTCGCCGAGCGCGGGCTGGGTGCCCTTCGACCCGACGCACAATCGCGCGGTCGACGAGCGCTACGTGGTCGTAGGCCACGGCCGCCATTACGACGACGTGCCGCCCAACAAGGGGATCTATCGCGGGATCGCGCGGGAAACCCTGAAGGCCGAGGTCGTCACGGAGGTCGTGCCCCCCAACTCCATCGCGACGCTCCGCGAGGAGGTCCGCCACATCGACCTGCCGGTCTTCCGCGAGGTGCCGGCGCGCCCGCCTGATCGCATCGTGACCGACGTCGCCGACGTCGGCGCGCAGCAGCAGCAGTAGCCTGTTCGAGCGGCCCTATGCCACCTGTCCGTGGATGCGCCGCCGTAGCTCCAGTGGATCGCGGACCCGGTGGAAGATCTCGCGCACGCCGCCGGTGCCGGTGTTCGTGACGCCGAGCTCGGTGGTGCGGTAGGCGACGAAGGGTGGGACGAAGATGATCCAATGAAGGTCCGCCCGGTAGACGACATGCTCGTCCGGGAGGAGATTCTCGTCGATGTAGCTCACGACCCCGGTTTGGGCGGGGTCGGCACGCCGACGGCCCACAGGTAGCCGTCGGGATCTTCCACCATCACCTCGCGCCAGCCGTGCGCCTTGGTTGTCGCCGGCTGGATGATGCTGGAGCCGCGCGTCCGCGCGCGCCGCTCAACCGCGTCGGGATCGACACCGAACACCCGGAGCTCGGCGCCGAGCCCGCGGCGCTCCCCTCGCGTCAACGGCGCGTACCACGGGTGCTTGTCGTAGGTGTGATCGGCGTGCAGCATCAGCTCCACGCCACCCACGTTCAGGGCGGCGAAATCGGCATCGGAGTAATGGACGGTGGCCGCCAACACCTCGGTCTGGAATCCGACCGCGCGCGAGACGTCGCGCACGATGAGGTTCACCGTGAAGGCCGGCAATTCCCGCCCGTACCGGTCGGCAGGCTTCCAGGGATCGCCGGTGCGCTGCTTCACCGGGCGGGTCCGCCCCGGCGCCCGAACATCGACACCGCGGGCGAGGATTGCCCCAGCCCCGGACGCTTCACGCTCACCGCCAGCTCGTAGGTCACCGCGTCTTCCGGGTCCGGGTTGAAGACCGCGACCCAGACGCCGAAGTGGTGCCGGCCGAGCCCCGGCAGCTGAGCGCCTGACAGCGGGACCAGCTTCGGATCCGAGCGCACGCTGAGGCTGTCCCGCACGGTGAGATACCACGCGCGGTCCGAGGGCCGGTCGTCCTCTCTCAACCGCACTTCCACGTCGCGCGCTGTGTTCAGCTTTCCCGAGGTCACGTAGAAGAACCGGCTCGTCAGCGGCTGCATCGTCACCCGGAAGCGGCGCTCGGCGGCGCGATCCTGGGCCTCGGTGAGCTGCACCGAGTCCTCGTGCGGCTCGCCGACGACGCCGTTCGGCCGCGACATGAGGACGGTCGCGTCTTCGCGCTCGACGAGTCCCGCGTCGGCCCACATGCCGGGCGTCGGCACGGCGACCTGGATGACGTCGCGCACGAAGGCGGGGTACGTCTCACGCAGGCGGCCGCCCTCGACCAGGAGCTGGTAAAGCTTCGATCCGAGCGACCGCGGCTCCATGCCGACCTCACTGATCGCCCGGTCGAGGATCGTGCGGATGAATCCCGGTGACTGGTTCTCGACGTGCTCGAGGAGCAGGAAGTAGCCTCCGCCCAGCCGGCCGTCGTCCAGGTCGCCGCTGGCCCTGAGCGGCACGCTAAGAAGGAATGGATAGCGGCGGATCTCCTCCCGAAGCGCGTGAGCCCAGGAGAGGCCCGAGGGCTTCCACTGACTCCAGGCCGCGTAGGCGGCCGCCCACCAGGAGATCGCAGCACCCCGCTCGTCGAGCGGCGGAGGGGCGAGCGCAGCGGCGACGGACGACCGCGTCGGCGGCGAGGGCTCGGGCTCCTTCGGCTGCTCCTGGGGAGCTTCGACCGGCGCAACTACGGGAGCGGGCTTCTCCGCGGCGACGACGGTAGTCGCGATGGAGAGCCGTCCGCGCGCTATGGCGTTCACGAGCTGCCGTCCGAAGACGCGGGCGACAGCGCCATCGAGCTGCGCCCAGCGCTCATCGGTGAGCGTGTCCCTCTCGACCGTGAGGATCATGAGATTCTCGAAGGGCACGAGCTGCTCCAGCACGTCCTTAGCGGTCAGGCCCCGCCGGTCGGCGCCGGCACGGGTGAACGCCAGGCGAAGCTCGGTGGCCTTCGCCTGACACTCGAGAAGGGCCGGGAACGCCGGATCGTCGAGGTGAACGACGCTGAGCACACGGGCCAGCACGCTGTTGGCCCGCTGCACGGCCGCCCTGAACGCCTGTTGCCCCTCCTCGTCGGCCGAAGGCGCCTCGGCACTCGTCCCTTGCTCGCCCAGGACGGTCGGGTGTCGGTGCCAAGCAACCTCGAACAGACGCTTGGCCTCCGGGAAGCCCTTCAGCTCGTGGCGCCCGAGATCGACATACTCCACCACTCCCGCATCGGACTGTCTCAGCTCGATCCGGCCGGCGACATACCGGGTGGACTCGGAAACGAGGATCTGACCCGCGCCCGCGGCTGCGCAGATGCGCGCCGCCAGGTTCACGGTGCCGCCGATGTAGTCGCCGTCTTCCTGGCGAATCGGCTCGCCGGTGTTGATGCCGATGCCGATGGCGATTCGGGGGCCGGCCTGATCACGGTTCGCCTGGGCGACGATCCGCTGGATGGCGATCGCGCAGAGGATCGCGCCACGGGCGGCGCTGAAGGCGACCATGAAGCTATCGCCCTGGGTCTTGACGACGACGCCGCCATACGCCTCGATCTGACTGCGGATGATGGTGTCCTGCTCGTGAACGATCCGGGACGCTGCCTCGTCTCCGAACTCTTCCGTGTAGTCGGTGAAGCCGCGGATATCGCTGAAAAAGATGGTGACAGTCCCGCTGAACGGCACCGCCGCTTCGGGTGCGGCCCGGAGACTGCTTCCTTCGCCCTGCACGTTTTCGCTCATCTGGAGGCGATTCAGGTAGCACTAAAAATAGTAGCCGATGGGGGGGTAAATCGGAGCGCCTTTCCGGACCGGCCGCGGGCGCTATCTTCGAACAACGCGACGCGCCTTTAGCTCGTAGCGTGGGAGGCTCCGGAGCGGCACCGGCGTCACCTCGAACCGGATTCCCAGGGTCGCCCGTAACGCCTCCTGAAGCCGGGAGGCGCCGGTCGCATCGCCCACCTCGACGAGAACCCGAACCTCCTCGAGCTCCCCGGCGCGGAAGACCTCGATCTGGAACTCGTCGATCGCTGGGAAGCGCCTGACGACCCCCTCGATCGCCGCGGGGAACACGTTGACGCCACGCACGATCAGCATGTCGTCAAGGCGGCCCAAGATGCCGCCCTCGAGCCGGACGAACGTACGACCGCATGGGCACGGCCTCTCGGCCAGTCTCACGTGGTCACCCGTCCGGTACCGGATTGCGGGCGAACCCACCCGCCCGAGATTAGTCAGGACCAGCTCGCCGTCACGGGCGGGAGCGGCCGTCACCGGGTCGATCACTTCGGCGATGAACTCCGACTCGTTGACGTGAAGCCCGCCTCGCTCGGCGCACTCGTACCCATACGCGCCCATCTCGGTCATGCCGCCGTGATCGTACGTCCGGGCGCCCCAGGCCCCTTCGATCCGGGCGCGCACCGACGGGATGCCGGCCCCTGGCTCGCCGGCGTGCACGGTGATCCGCACCGGCAGCCTTTCGAGATCGATGGAGCGCTCACGGGCCACCTCGGCCAGGTGGAGGGCGTAGGACGGCGTGCAGACGAGAACCGTCGCGCCGAGGGCCTCCATGGAAGCCAGTCGGGTGGCCGAGTCCTGGCCACCGCCCGGGATCGCCAGCGCCCCGAGCGCCCGGGCACCCTCGAATCCGGCCCAGAACCCGATGAAGAGCCCGAACGAGAACGGGAAAAAAACGCGGTCTCGGGGCTCCACGCCCGCGCCCCTCAGGACGAACCCCCAGCAGCGCGCCCACCACTCCCACGATTCTTGCGTGTCGAGCCATCGGATCGGCGCGCCACTGGTGCCCGACGTCTGGTGCACGCGGACATAGCGCTCGGGCGGGAAGGTCAGGTTCGTGCCGAAGGGCGGATTCGCGGCCTGATCGTCGACTAGCTCCGCCTTGCGCGTCAGGGGCACCCGCTGGAAGTCGCTCCAGCCACGGAGATCCTCGACCGATTGAATCCCCGCGTCTCGCCACTTGCGCCCGACGAAGCGGTTCGACGCGAGAAGCTGGGTCGCCATGCCGCGAAAGCGGCGCCACTGGTGATCGCGCAGATGGTCGGAGTCGAGCGTCTCCAGCGCGCGGTCGAACACCTCCGCGCCGGCCCTCAGGCCCGCAGCTTGAAGCGCTGGATCTTGCCGGTCGCGGTCTTGGGCAGCTCGACGACGAAGTCGATCCAGCGGGGATACTTGTAAGGCGCGATCTTGTCCTTCACGAAGGCCTTGAGCTCGTCGGCGAGCTTGTCGCCACCGCTCGCCGGCTCCTTGAGGACGACGAAGGCCTGCGGCTTGACGAGCCGATCGCTGTCCTCACGGCCCACCACCGCCGCCTCCAGCACTGCCGGGTGGCGCACCAGCGTCGCCTCGACCTCGACCGGCGAGACCCAGATGCCGCCGACCTTCAGCATGTCGTCCGAGCGGCCGCAGTACCAGAAGTAGCCCTCGGCATCCTCGTAGTACTTGTCGCCCGTCTGTATCCACGGGCCGAAGAGCGTCTCCTTGGTCTTGTCGTGCTTGTTCCAGTAGTACGCCATCGTCGAGTCGCCCTTGACGCGCAGGTTGCCGATCTCGCCGCGCGGGACGCGATGCCCCTCGTCGTCGACGATGGCGAGCTCGTAGCCGGGCACGGGCATGCCCGACGAGCCGGGGCGCGCGCGCCCCGGGCGATTCGAGATGAAGATGTAGCCGATCTCGGTGGTGCCGATGCCGTCGATGATCTCCACGCCGAACCGCTCGCGCCAGCGCGTGAAAAGCTCGTCGGGCAGCGCCTCGCCGGCCGACACGCAGAGCCGGAGCGACGAGGTGTCGAAGCGCTTCTCGGCGTCCTTCACGGCGAGCATCCCGGCATAGAGGGTCGGGACCCCAAAGAAGAGCGTCGGGCGGAACCGCGAGATGACCTCGAAGACGCCCTCGGGCGTCGGCCGGTGTGGATAGAGCACGGCCTGCGCGCCGACGCTCATCGGAATGAAGCCGGTCGCGCCCAGGCCGTACGCGAAGAAGAGCTTGGCCGCCGAGAACACCCGGTCGTCTGGGCGGATACCGAGCACCTGTTTGGCGTAGGTCTCGCAGCACACCACCATGTCGTGGTGCAGGTGGACCGCGCCCTTGGGAAAGCCCGTCGAGCCGGACGAGTACTGCCAGTACGCCGGATCGTCGCGCGAGGTCGGCGCGGCGGCGAGGCTCGTCGACGCCTTGCCGACGCGGTCCTCGAAGGACATGTGGGGACCCGGGGCGCCGCCGGCGACCAGCACGTGCTTGAGGTGCCTGGCCTCGGCGAGGGCGGGCCCCACCTCCGCGAGCAGCGCCGCCGACACGACCGCCACCTTCGCGCGGCTGTCGTTCAGGAAATAGAGGTAGTCAGCGGTGCGCATCAGCGTGTTGGTGGGAATCGGTACCGCGCCGATCTTGATGGCGCCCCAGAACGTTCCGATGAACTCCGGCGCGTCGAGGCAGAGCATGAGCACGCGGTTCTCGGGCTCGACGCCGATCTCCAGGAGCGCGTTCCCGGTGCGGTTCACCAGCTCCTGGACCTGCCCGTAGGTGAGCGTCCGGCCCTCATACTGAAACGCCGGCGTCGCGCCGCGGCCCTCGGTGACGTTGCGGTCGACGAACCAGGACGCCACGTTGAACTGCGCGGGCAGCGACTCCGACGCGATCATGTCAGGCCAGTCGGACGTACTCGAAATCGACCGGCTGGCTGTTGACGCCGCGCGCGGGCGGTGCGATCCAGCTGGCGAAGCGGGCGCGCTCCGTCACCGGCCGCATCAGGCTCTGGACGTACGCCTGGTCCGCCTCGGTGGGCAGCCACGCGTGCTTGTTGGAGTCCCACGCGGCCTCGCTGAGCACGAGGCCGTCCGGCGACACCTTGACCTCGGCGAACAGGCCGATCGCGCGGCGGAAGCCCCGATTGGGCAGCCGGAGCTCGAAGTCGATCTCGTGCTTCTTGATGATCTGGTTCCACCGGTCGACACCGCGCTGGCAGTCGGCGATGTAGTCGTCGCGCAGCCGCTCGTTTAAGGAGGGCAAGGCGGGCGCCTCGCGCGTCGTGATCCGATCGCCCGCGAGCTCACTCACCGTGTAGGTGGCGTCCTTGAGCCGGTGGTCGTCCTTCTTCTTCGATTCCTCGAAGCGCCCCTTGAGGCCCATCGTGTAGAAGTTCGCGGCGTTGGTCGAGACCTCGGACCCGAACAGATCGAGCGACACCGAGTAATGGAAGTTGATGTACTTCTGCAGGGTCTCGAGGTCGATCCCGCCCAGCCGCCGGACGTCGTCGGTCTTGCCCTCGCGCATGAGCTCGCACGTGCGCTGCACCACCCGCCCGATTCCCGTCTCGCCCACGAAGAGATGATGCGCCTCCTCCGTGAGCATGAAGCGGCAGGTGCGCGACAGGGGGTCGAAGCCGCTCTCGGCGAGGCTCGCCAGCTGATACTTGCCGTCGCGATCGGTGAAGTACGTGAACATCAGGTACGACAGCCAGTCCGGTGTCTTCTCGTTGAAAGCGCCGAGGATGCGCGGCTTGTCACGATCGCCCGAGCGGCGCTGCAGGAGCGCCTCGGACTCCTCGCGGCCGTCCCGGCCGAAGTAGGCATCGAGCAGGTAGACCATCGCCCAGAGGTGGCGGCCCTCCTCGACGTTGATCTGGAACAGGTTGCGCAGGTCGTAGAGCGACGGACAGGTGGCGCCGAGGTGGCGCTGCTGCTCGACCGAGGCGGGCTCGGTGTCGCCCTGGGTGACGATGAGCCGCCGCAGGACGCCGCGGTACTCGCCCGGGACTTCCTGCCAGCAGGGTGCGCCGAGGTGATCGCCGAAGCCGATGGTACGCCCGGCTTCCGGTTCGGCGAGGAACAGGCCCCAGCGGTACTCCGGCATCCTCACGTAGTCGAACTGGGCCCAGCCCTGCGCGTCGACGCTCACGGCGGTGCGCAGGTAGACGTCCTTCTGCTGGAAGCCGTCCGGGCCCATGCTCATCCACCAGTCGATGAACTTCGGTTGCCACTCCTCGAGCGCGCGCTGGAGCCGGCGGTTGTCGCCGAGGCTCACGTTGTTCGGGATGCGCTCGCCGTAATCGATGCCGGCCATCACACTCTCCTCCGGTCGAACTCGCTGCGCCGGCCTGTACCGTACACCTCGAGCGCGCCCTTGGGACCCACCGCGTTCGCCCGCTGGAAGATCCAGTTCTGCCAGGCCGAGAGGCGGCCGAAAATCTTGCTCTCGATGGTCTCCGGACCGCCGAACCGGATCGACGCCTCCATGCCCGTGAGCGCGTCCGGCGAGAAGGCGGCCCGCTCCTCGAGCGCGATGCGGACCTCGTCCTCCCAGTCGATGTCGTCCGGCGTGAACGTGACCAGCCCGGCGTCCGCCGCCGCGGCGGCGTCGAGATCCTCTCCGATCCGGGCCCGGAGCTTGTCGACGCGCGCGGGCTCGGCCAGGAAGCGGCTCGCCAGGCGGTTGAGGCCGTTGACCATCGGATAGGCGCCGAAGTTCAGCTCGGTGAGCCGGACGGTCGCCGCGGGCCGTGTATCGCCGTCGCGCGTGCCGTCGAGCATGTACGAGCGGTCGGAGGCCAGGGCCAGCTCGAGCAGGGTCCCGGTAAAGCACGCGCCCGGCTCGATCAGCGCGAAGACCGACCGCGAGGACACCTCGATGCGCTTGAGCGTCCGCTTCAGGAACAGTCGGATCTCGCGGACGAGCCAGTCGTCGCGGTGCGCCGCCAGTGTCCGGTCGTACGCCTCGACGAGATCACCCCGGCCCGCCGTCCGGAGCACCCAGACACCGATCGTTTCCTCGTTGGTGCGCAGGTGCAGGATCAGGTCGTCGAGCTCGCGCGCGAGCGCGAGGGGCCAGAACGCGTCGCCGGCGGCCTGAATACCGCTGGCGTCGGCCGGCGGCGGCTCGGTCGGCCCGTTCACGGTGATCTCGGCGAGACCGCGACCGCGGTCGACGTCGCACGCGACGTGGCGGTAGCTGATACGATCGCCGTCGATCGATCGCCCGAGCGGTGTCAGGGCCACACCCCGGGCTCCGGCCGGCCGGTCAGTGCGGCCCGCCAGCTCGGCGGCGCGCCGCTTCACCACCGCATCGAGCGCCGAGCGCGGCGCGACCTCGTCGACGAGACCCCATTCCACCGCCCGCGCGCCCTTGATGCCTTCCTCGACCGTGCAGAAGAAATCGGCGCGATCGCGGCGCACGCGGCGCTTGTCGACCAGCCGCGTGAGACCGCCGGTGCCGGGAAGCACGGCGAGCAGCGGCACCTCCGGGAGTGACACGGCCGTGTTGCCGTCGTCGGCCATGACGATCCAGTCGGTCGCCAGCGCTAGCTCGTAGCCGCCGCCGGCGCACGGCCCATTGACAGCGCAGAGGTAAACCTGGCGCGATTCGGCCGTCGCCTCCTCGATCGCGTTGCGGGTCTCGTTGGTGAACTTACAGAAGTTCACCTTCCAGCCGTGGGTGGACTGCGCGAGCATCCGGATGTTGGCGCCCGCGCAGAAGACGCGCTCCTTGCCGGAGGTGAGGATGACGGCGCCGACCTCCGGGTGCTCGAAACGCAGCCGCTGGATCGCGTCGTACAGCTCGACGTCGACGCCGAGATCGTAGGAATTGAGCTTCAGCTCGTATCCCGGCCGGAGCCCGCCGTCCTCGCTGACGTCCATGGTCAGCGTGGCGACCGGGCCGGCGAAGCCGAGCTTCCAGTGGCGGTACTTGCCGGGCTCTGTCCTGAAGTCGATCTGGATACGCTCGGAGGTCTCGGCCACGGCGGCTATCCGAGGATGACCCAGAGCGCCTGGGCCTGCTTCGCGCCGAGATTCTCCCAGCCGTGCGGCACGCCGCCGTCGAGGAGCGCGCTGTCGCCCGCCTCGAGGAGATGGCGGTCACCGTTGTAATGGAGCGCCACCTTGCCCTCGAGCACATAGAAGAGCTTCATCTGCCCGGGCTTGATGATGACCTTCTCGGTCGTGAACCCGCGCGACTTCGCGCCGAGCGTGGTGACCACCGCGCGGATCTTCCCCTGGAAGAGCCCGGCGCCGAGCACGGCCCACCGCTCGGAGGAGCCGTCGAACGTCACGACCGGATAGTCGCGCTTGCGCGAGACGACGATGCTACCGGCCGGTGTGCCGTCGAAGAGCGCCGCGATCGGCACGCCGAACGCGGAGGCGATCTTGCCGAGCGTATGAAGCGACGGCGACAGGCGCCCCGACTCGATCTGCGAGACCATGCTCGGGGTCAGGTCGGCCTTCTCGGCGAGCTGGCGCTGCTGCAGCTCGCGCTCGGCACGCAGATGCTTGATGCGTTCGCCGAGCGCCGTCACGCGACTTCCTCCGACGCGGGCGCGTCCTGGAATCCGGCGACGGCGGCGAGCGCCCGCGCGACGTACACGCGCGCCACTCGCTTGCGATAGGGATGGCTGAAGTCGGTGTTGTCGAGCGGCTTGGCAGGCCCGGCGGCCAGGTCGGCCACGCGCTCGATCAATTCGGGCGTGAAGCGCTCGCCGACGAGCGCGGCGGCCGCCTTCGCGGCCGGCCGGGGCAGCGAGGCGACGGCGCCCAGCACGATACGGGCGTCGCGGACGACGTCGCCGTCCAACTGCGCCGCCACTGCGACGCCCAGCACTGGAAAGTCGAACGACCCGCGGCGCCGGAGCTTGAGATAGATCGATCGCCAGCCTTCAGCTGCCGGCAGCATGATGTCCGTGACGATCTCCTCCGGTCGCTTGGCGAGGTAGTCGATCCCGTCGTCCCGATAGAGCGCCGCGATCGGCACCGTGCGCTCGCCGCTGGCACCGACCAGCCGAACCCGCGCGCCGAGCGCCCACAGCACCGGCGCGGTGTCCGAGGACGACACGGCCCAGCAGCGCGAGCTGCCGGGCGCCACCAGGCAAATGTCGCCGTCCTTCTTCATGCAGAAGCCGATCGCCTTCCGCCACTCGTAGGATTGATTGTAGTAGTTGCAGCGGGTGTCGACGCACACATTGCCCCCGATAGTACCCATATTCTGGAGCTGAGGCGACGACACTAATCCGGCCGCCGTTGCCACCGCCGGAAAGTCGCGCGCGATACCGGGGTGCGCGGTGACCGCCGACAGCGTCGTCGCGGCGCCGATCGTCCAGCCATCGGAAGAGCCCCGGACCCCCTGGAGCTCGCGGATCCCGCGGATCGACACAAGGACCTTCGGTTCCATCTGCCGCCGCTTCATGTTGGGGAAGAGGTCGGTCCCGCCCGCCACGAGCATCGCCTCACGCCCATGCTCGGCCAGCAGGCGGGCGGCGGCCCCCACGGTATGCGGCGCGATGTACGTGAACTCCGGAAGCCTGATCATTGTAGCGGGGTCCTTGAGGCCGGCTTCGACCGAGGGTGGCCTGACAAAGATGCGAGCCGGCTCCGCTCCTGCGGACAACCCTTCGACTGCGGACAACCCATCGGGCAACGGCTCCGGGAATCGGCCGGACTTTTCTTCATGAGCTAAATGGTCGCGCGACGACGGCGTCGGCCGGCTGGCCGAAGGCCGACTCGAGCACGATCGGCTCCTTGAACGTCAGGAGCGGGAGCTTCACGGGGCCGACGCGCCCGGGCCGTCCGAGCCGCTTCTCCTCGAGCGCCTTGAGGATCTTGTCCGGCGTGATCGGCACCTCGTCGATGCGAATCCCGACGGCGTGATGGATCGCGTTGGCGATGGCCGGAATCACCGGGAGCAGGGGCCCCTGGCCGGCCTCCTTGGCCCCGAACGGTCCCTCGGGGTCGTCGGTCTCCACGAGGATGGTGTGGATCTCGGGCGTCTCGAGCGTGGTGGGGCTCTTGTAGTCGAGCATCGACGGGTGCTTGTGGAGATTCTTCCTGAAAACCTGCTCCTCCATCAAGGCCTCGCCGATTCCCATGTAGATCGAGCCCTCCACCTGCCCCTCGACCAGAAGCGGGTTCAGGGCGCGGCCGGTGTCGTGGGCGATCCACACGTCCTGGAGGTCGACCTGCCCGGTCTGCTCGTCGACGGTGAGCTCGACGACACACGCCGAATACGAGTAGCACGGGGACGGCCCGACACCGCCGCCCTTGAACTTCCCGGCGCGCTTGGGCGGCGCGTACGAGCCCGGGAAGGCCAGCACGCCGTGCAGGCTCTCGGCGAGCTCGACCGCCCGCGCGAACGGTACGGCCTTGTCCCAGTCGTCCGGCACACCCACCTTGCGGTCGCGGGCGACGAGCGACGCCGGACTCACCTCGAGCTTCTTCGCGACCGCCGTGAAGATGGCGCCGCGGAGCCGCTCGGCCGCCTGGATGGCCGCCATGCCGCACATGAGCGTCACGCGCGACGAGTAGGAGCCCAGATCGACGGGGGTCAGGCTCGTGTCGGCCGGATGAACGTGGACGTCCTTCGGATCGATGCCGAGCACCTCGGCCGTCACGTACGCGAGAACGGAGTCGGATCCCTGGCCGATGTCGGTCGCGCCGCACAACACCGCGACGCCGCCGCTACGGTCGGCGCGCGCGATCACGCCCGAGTGGGGCATGTCGTTCCAATAGATGGCGGTGCCGGCGCCGGTGAGATAGGCCGAGCAGGCGATGCCAACGCCTCGCCGTTTCGGTGTTGCTGCCTTCAGCGGCTTCGCCGTGACGCCGAAGCGAGCGCGCTTGTCGCGCCAGCCGGACGCCTCGACGACCTTGTCGATGCATTCACCGAGGCCGATCGTCGTGACCGTCAGGTGGTTGGCGGTCTTGGTGAACGGCTCGGCGACGATCCGCCGCCGGAGCACGGCCGGATCGAGCCCGAGCTGCTCGGCGGCCTTATCGATCTGGCACTCGATCGCGAACCGGGGCTGGGGCGTGCCGTGGCCGCGCTTGGGCCCGCACGGCGGCTTGTTGGTGAAGATGCGTGCCCCTTCGAACTTGTAGACGGGAATCTTGTAGGTCACCGGGTTGATCACGCCGGTGTAGAACGTGGAGGCGACGCCGTACGACCCGTAGGCGCCGCCGTCGAGCCACGTGCGGAGATGGCAGCCGGTGATGTCGCCGCGCTTCGTGAACCCCGTCTTGATCCACATCAGCACGGGGTGCCGGCCGCGGTGGGTATAGAAGACTTCCTCGCGCGTCAGCGCGATTTTGACGGGACGTCCGGTGAGCTTGGAGAGCTGGCAGGCGACGATCTCGTGGGCGAACGGATCGGTCTTGCCCCCGAACCCGCCGCCGACCGGCGTCGCGATGACCCGCACGTGCGCAGCCGGGACGTCGAGCGTCTTGGCCAGGAGCCGGTGAACGTAGTGCGGCGTCTGCGTCGAGGACCAGAGCGTGAGCTTGCCGTCCGATCCCCACTGGGCGACCGCCGCGTGCTGCTCCATCGGCAGGTGATTGCTGCCCTCGAAGAAGAAAACGTCCTCGCGAACCAGGTCGGCCTGCTCGAAGGCGCCGTCGACGTCGCCGAACTGGAGCGCGACGTTCTTGTGGACATTGGGTCCGTCACCGTAGTCGTGGATGCGGACCTCGGGATGGGCGAGGGAGTCGAAGATGGACATGAGCGCCGGAAGCGGCTCGTAGTCCACGTCGATGAGCCGGCACGCGCGCTCCGCGGTCTCCTCGTCGACGGCGGCGACCGCCGCGACCGCGTCGCCGACCATGCGCACCTTCTCGTTGCACAGGGCTTCCTCGTCCTGCGACACCGGCAGGATGCCGAACTTCACGCGCGGCAGATCGGCGCCGGTGACCACGGCGTAGACGCCGGGCAGCGCGCGTGCGCGCGTCGTGTCGATGGAGCGGATGCGGGCGTGGGCGTGCGAGCTGCGGAGCAGCTTGCCGTACGCCATGCGCGGCAGGAAGAGATCGTCGGCGTACTTCGTCTCGCCCACGACCTTCGCCCACGCGTCGACCTTCGGGAGCGGCTGGCCGATGACTGCGAAGTCGCTCTTGCTCATGTGCGGGTCTCCCCGTGTCCCATCCGCAGCGCCGCCAGCTCGACGGCGTCGAGAATCTTCGTGTAGCCGGTGCAGCGGCACAGGTTCCCGGCGAGCGCTTCCTTCACTTCCTGACGCGTCGGGCTCGGACGCTCGGCGAGCAGGGCTGTGGCGGTCAGGAGAATGCCGGGTGTGCAATATCCGCACTGGGCCGCGCCAAGCTCGGCAAAGGCCTGCTGGAGCGGATGGAGGCGGCCCCCTTGCGCCATCCCCTCGACCGTCGTGATCCGGCGCCCCTCGACCTCGACCGGCAGCACGAGGCAGGAGAGAACGGGCTCGCCGTCGACGAGCACGGTGCAGGTGCCGCATTCCCCGAGCTCGCACCCGTGCTTGGTCCCGGTGAGCCCGAGGTCTTCGCGAAGCACCTCCAGGAGTGTCTTGTGGACCGGCGCGAGCGCCTCGCGGGCCTCGTCGTTGACGGTCAGGGCGATACGGACCCTCATGGAAGCTCCATCTCGTTCCGGACTTTAGCGTGGATGAACGTCGGTTTAAAAATACTGAACCGGGCGGAAGGCTGTCAAGTGGGAAACCTTGGGGGAAGAAACCGGGGTTGGCTAAGATACCCCCGTGCCGTTCGCCAGGGCCGCCGACAAGGTCCGGATCTACTACGAGGCGCACGGGAGCGGGACGCCCCTCGTGCTGGCCTACGGTATCGGCGGCAACGTCGAGATGTGGGACGTCAACCGCGACGCCCTGGCCGCCCGCCACCGCCTGATCCTCTGGGAGCCGCGCGGCCACGCGCGCTCGGACAGCCCCGAAGATCCTGCGAAGTACTCGTTCGAGCGATGGGTCTTCGACCTCAAGGCGGTGCTCGACCACCTGGGAATCCGGAAGGCCCACGTGGGCGGCCTCTCGCTCGGCGCCGGCATCGCCACCCGGTTTGCGCTCCGGTTCCCCGCGCGGGTGCGCTCGCTCGTCGTGACGAACTCGTCGTCGGCCGCCGGGCTCCCGCTCTCGGTGGAGAACCTCGTCATGCGGGCGCGCTCGATCGAGATCACGCTCACCAAGGGCATGGACGCCGTGGCCGAGTACGCCATGGCCGCCAACCCGAACCTCTCGGAGCGGCTGGCGCTCGATCCAGGAGCCCGGGCGGAGTTCTACGAGGAATACCGGCGCCTCTCACCGATCGGGTACGCGAATTCCTTGCGTGCCCTCATCGCCATGGACCACATCACCGATCAGCTCCGGCGCCTCAGGATGCCGGTGCTGCTGATCGGGGCCGACCGCGACCCCTCGCTCGAGCCGATGAAGGCGATGCATCGCCGGGTGCGCGGCTCCCGCCTGGTGGTCCTCTCGCCGGCGAGTCACTTCGGCAACCGCGATCAGCCCGAGGCGTGGAACCGGACGGTGATCGAGTTCCTCGCCCGCTGCGATCGCCGGTCGCGAGGCTAGGCCTCATGGATCATCCGCGAGTCCTGGTAGTCGACGACGACGCCGATGTCGGCGGGCTCCTGCGCGAGGCGCTGAGCCGCTGGGGCTACGACGTCACCCTGGCGACGAGCGGGCGGGAGGCGGTCAGGCTGATCAGCCATCAGATCTTCGACGCCGCCCTGGTCGATATCTGGATGCCCGAGATGGACGGCTTGCAGGTGCTCGAGGAGATCAAGCGGCACGACCCGGCCCTCGAGGTCGTGATGATGACCGGCAACCCCATGGTCGAGACGGCCGTCCAGGCGCTGAAGTCCGGCGCCTACGACTACCTCATCAAACCGCTGAACCTGGACGAGATGCAGGTCCTCATGCAGCAAGTCCTCGAGAAGCGCTTCCTGAGCCGCGAGGTGCACTCGCTGCGCAGCCGGCTGGCCGACCACCTCGCGGTCAAGGATCTGGTGGGCTCCTCGCCGGGCATGACGAGAGTGAAAGAACTGATCGCCACCATCGCGGATTCGGACTCGCCCGTGCTGATCGAGGGCGAAAGCGGCACCGGTAAGGAGCTGGTGGCGGCAGCGATCCACCGCCAATCGCAGCGGTCCAAGGGCCCGTTCGTGCCGGTCAACTGCAGCGCCATCCCCGCCGACCTCATGGAGTCGGAGTTCTTCGGCCACGTGCGCGGGGCCTTCTCGGGTGCCGTCGCCGACGCGCTCGGCCTCTTTCGCTCCGCCCACGGCGGTACCCTCTTCCTCGACGAGATCGCCGAGCTCTCGCCGGCGCTGCAGGCCAAGCTCCTACGCGTCCTGCAGGAGAAGGAAATCCGGCCGGTCGGCTCGACCAAGACCCATGCCGTCAGCGTCAGGATGATCGCCGCGACCAACAAGACCCTCGAGACCGTGGTGCAGGGCGGCAGCTTCCGTCAGGACCTCTTCTACCGGCTCAACGTCGTGCGCATCGTGGTGCCGCCCCTCCGCGAGCGCAAGGACGACATTCCGGCGCTGATCACGTACTTCATCCGGCGGTTCAACGAGCGATTCCGGCGCGACGTCAAGGGCATCGCCCCCGATGCGACCGCCGCCCTGACCGCTTACGACTTCCCGGGCAACGTGCGCGAGCTGGAGAACCTGCTCGAGCGAGCCTACGCCCTCGGCGCGCGCGACGAGATAGAGCGCGCGAGCTTCCCGGAGTTCGCCGTGAGGTCGGACGCGCCCGTCGTGACGGTCGACGAGCCGATTCCAACGGTTGACCAGGCTGAACGCGATCTGATCGCACGCGCCCTCTCGCGGTTCAAGAATGACAAGGACCAAGCCGCCCGCGCACTCGGGCTCACCGTGCGCACGCTCTATCGCCGCATCAAGAAATTCGGCCTCGCCTAGACCGTCCTGGCCATCTCGGCGTCAAATCTGTCAAGCTCCGGACGGATTGCTCGCCCGTGGCTGAATGCAACTTCTCGATTTCACAGCCTGCCCCACCCCTGGCACTGAACCTGCTCTCTCGTTTCGTCGTGAATTCACGCGAATCGACGGCCGCTCGATGGATTCTGGTCGCGGATGGCGACGAGGCCGCAGCGAATCGGGTGGCCGCTTCCCTGCTCAAGGCGCGATTCCGAGCCTACCCCGTCGCGCGCGGGCTGGACGCGCTGCGGCTGGCCCGGCGATATCGCATCGGGCTGGCGGTCGTCGACGTCGATCTCATCGACATGCAGGGCTGCGATCTCGTCCGCCGGCTCCGCGCGATCGAGCCAGGTCTGCCGGTCGTCATGACCACCGCGGACTACCGGCCGGCGACGGAGGTCGAGGCGCGTCAGCTCGGGATCGTGCAGTACAGCCACAAGCCGGTCGACCTGGCCCGGCTCGATCTGGTCGTCGCGCGCATCTTCGCCCCGGAAGCGGAACTAACGCCTCCCGGCATCGGCCGCTAGCTCAGCGCGGCTTCCGCGCACGCGCGTGGCTCGACAGCCCGCGCTCCCAGAGGTACTCCTGCTCGCCCAGGTGCTTGCCGACCCAGCGGCCGAGCACGAAGAACGCGTCGCTCAGACGGTTCACGTAGCGTAGCGGCCACTCGCCGATGGGCTCGACGCGAGAGAGCCTCAGGAGCTCGCGCTCGACGCGACGGCACACAGTGCGGGCCTGATGCAGGAAGCCGTGGATCCGGCCGCCCCCGGGCAGGATGAACGACTTCAACGGCGGCAGGTCCTTCTGACAGCGGTCCATGAGAGCCTCGAGCTCCTTCACCTCGCCCTCGCCCACGCGGAACATGCCTTCATAGACGGCCTCGGGCGGCGTTGCCAGCTCGCTGCCGAGGTCGAACAGCTGATTCTGGATCTTGCGGAGGACCTCGTCGAGCCAGCGGTGACGCTCGCCCTCACCGATGCGCTCCGCGTTGAAGACCCGGACCAGGCCGACGACGGCATTGAGCTCGTCGACCGAGCCGTAGGCGACGATGCGCGGCGAGTCCTTCGGGACTCGCTTGCCGCCGACCAGGGCGGTCTCGCCCTTGTCGCCGGTGCGGGTGTAGACGCGCGTGATGCTGATCGGCATGGGCCCCTCCGTCGAGCGCTTCGCCGGTATTCTACTTGAAGGCGCCGGGGCGCTCGGCGATCATCGGGACGTGAGATCTCGCGCGCGCGCGGTGCTGGCCACCGCCTGCAGCATCCACTTCGTCCACGACGGATTCTCCGACATCCTCTACGTCTTGCTTCCGCTCTGGGCGAACGACTTCCGCCTGACGTTCGCCCAGGTTGGCATGATCCGCACCGCGTACAGCGGCGGGATGGCGGCGTTCCAGATTCCCGCGGGGCTCTTGGCCGAGCGCTGGGGCGAGCGGCGCCTGCTGGCGGCGGGTACCGCGGTCACCGCGCTCGGATTCATCGCGGTCGGAGCGGTGGGCGGATTCCTGGCGCTCCTGAGCGTCCTGCTGGTGGCGGGCATCGGCTCCGGCGTCCAGCACCCGCTCTCGTCGTCACTCGTCTCCAAGGCGTACGAGACGGGTCCGCGACGCGCCGCGCTCGGGACCTACAACTTCTCCGGAGACATCGGCAAGGTCGTGGTGCCGGCCGCGGTCGCCCTGGGTGCGACGTTCGTGGGCTGGCGCACAGCATCGATGGCGTACGGCGTGGTCGGCGTGGTCGCTGCACTCGGCATCCTGGGCGTGCTGGCCCGTCTCATGCCCGACATGCCGGACATTGGCGACCGGCTGGTGCAGGCCGAGACTGGAATGGGCGGCTGGGGCATCAGGGATGCGCGCGGCTTCGGCGCCCTGACCGCCATCGGCATGATCGACAACGCGACCCGGACCGGCTTTCTGACGTTCCTGCCCTTTGCGCTGATCGCGAAGGGCTCCACGGTGGCCGGCGTTGGCACGGCGCTGGCGCTCGTCTTCGCGGGCGGCGCCGTCGGCAAGTTCGTCTGCGGCCTCGTCGCCGAGCGGTTCGGCGTCATCCGGACCGTGGTGCTCACGGAGGCCGCCACTACGCTCTGCATCCTGTCCATCGTGGCGGCGCCGCTCCCGGTCGCACTCGCGATCCTGCCGATCATGGGCGTGGCGCTGAACGGAACGTCGTCCGTGCTCTACGGCACGGTCGCCGACCTCGTCACCGCCGAGCGCCGCTCGCGCGCCTATGGCCTCTACTACACGACCACGATCGCGACGTCGGCGCTCTCGCCGTCGGTGTACGGCCTCATCAGTGACGTGGCCGGAGTCGGCACCACCCTCGTCATCGTCGGGGTCATGGTTCTCGTCACGATTCCGCTGTGCCTGGCGCTGCGAGCCTCGGTCGCCGAGACCGCCGTGTCGTGACGCCGCGCCGGGCCGGGATCAAGTGAGCGCCAGCTCCATGAAGCGGGTGCCGGTCACCGGGCTCGCGTAGTAGGGCGCGATCTCCGCGAAGCCGAGGGCTCGATAGAGCGTCTGCGCGTTCTTCATCGACGGCAGCGTGTCGAGCCGCATCCGTGAATACCCGACCGACCTGGCCTCGCCAATCACCGTCTCGGCCAGCAGGCGGCCGACTCGTTTCCCGCGGGCTGCCGGGCGCACGTAGAGACGCTTCATCTCGCAGACGTCGTCGCCGAGCGGGCGAAGCGCTACGCAGCCGGCCGGCGCCGAATCATCGATGGCGAGCAGAAGACGTCCCCGCGGTGGGGCGTAAGCGCCGGGAAGCTCGGCCAGCTCCCGCTCGAATCCCTGATAGCGCAGATCGACGTCGAGCGAAGCCTCGTATTCCCTGAACAAGCGCCGGGCTTCCGCGATGTCCCCGGCCGACGTCGCCGGACGGACCACCACGGTCATGTCAGATAGAAGGGCCGGGCCGCGTCGGCGCGGTAGGGATAGCGCGCGAGAACCTCGGGATTGGGGTCGGCGCCGAGCCCGGGCCGGCTCGACACCGTGACCAAGCCGCTCTCGAAGCGCGGCGGCTCCGCCATGAGCGGGGCCGCGAGGTCGGTCGCCGGGAACTCGAGGTAGGGCACGCCGGGCGTGGACGCGACGAAGTGCAGCGTCGCGGCCAACCCCGGCCCGTAGTAGAACGAGTGCGGGACGAGCGTCGTGCTGCCCGCGGCCGCGAGCGTCGCGATCTTCCTCATCTCGAGAAGCCCGCCGACTTTCGTCACACTCGGCTGAGCGACGTCGGCGGCGCCGTGTCCGATCAGCTCCTTGAACCCGAATACGGTCGCGTCGTTCTCGCCGGCGGCGATGGGGATCGTGAGCGCCGCCCGGACGCGCGCCAGCCCCGCGTAGTCTTCCGGTGGCCACACGGGCTCCTCCAGCCATCGGAGGTCGAAGCGCTCGAGCCGGCGGCCCATGCGAATGGCTTCTTCGACCGACCAGGGACAGTTCGTGTCGAGCATGAGCTCGACATCGTCGCCTGCCGCCTCGCGCGCGGCGGCGACCGACTCGACGTCGATCTGATGGAGCTTGATCGCCGTGTGGCCCTGCTTGAGGGCCGCCGACACCGCCTGCCGGACCTGGGCAGGCGTCTCGTAGCGAAGCAGGCTCGCGTACGCGTGG
>JBKPCO010000123.1:0-11202 GCA_046727415.1 Candidatus Methylomirabilota bacterium | reverse complement strand
CTCCCGCACCGCGATCGTCTTGTTCTTCGTGTGCAGCACCTTCGTGATCGCCGCCGTCAACGTCGTCTTGCCGTGATCGATGTGCCCGATCGTCCCCACGTTCACGTGCGGCTTCGTCCGCTCGTACTTCGCCTTCGCCATTCCTCACACCCTCCCGTTGGCGGTAGCGATTCTTATCGAGATGGAGCCCATGTCCGGGATTGAACCGGAGACCTCGTCCTTACCAAGGACGCGCTCTACCGACTGAGCTACATGGGCGCTTGCGCGAGACTTGGAGCGGGAAACGGGATTCGAACCCGCGACCCCCAGCTTGGAAGGCTGGCGCTCTACCGCTGAGCTATTCCCGCTCAACGCGGCCTTCTCAACCGTAGAACCGCGCGTGCCTCTCGTGGTCGCGCCTCTCTCAGCCCACCCTCGGTGTGAGCCGGACTCGCGGGACCCGGTACCGTGGTGGGGAGGGGAGGATTTGAACCCCCGAAGGCGTACGCCAGCAGATTTACAGTCTGCCCCCTTTGGCCACTTGGGTACCTCCCCGAATCCGCCGGCACGCACCTGACAACTCCCCGAAAAGCTGGCGCTGGCGGGAGGATTTGAACCCCCGACCCACTGCTTACAAGGCAGTTGCTCTGCCCCTGAGCTACGCCAGCACAGACAAAAGGTCACATTAGGCTTGACTTTTCGATAAGTCAAGCTCTTTACCAGGAGCGCCTCGCTGCCGGGCCACTTCGTAGCAGAGCGCGGCGCCGGCCGCCGCCACGTTCAGCGAGCCGATCTTCCCTCGCATGGGGATCGTGAGGAGCACGTCGCACGCCTTCGCCACCAGCGGCCTGAGCCCCTCGCCCTCGCTCCCCAGGACCAAACAAAGCGGGCCCGTCAGGTCAGCGCCCCAGGCCGGCACCCCCTGGCCCGCCGAGGCGCCGTAGACCCAAATCCCAGATTTCTTCAAGACTTCCAGCGCATTCACGAGATTCGTCTCGCGGGCCACAGGCAAGTACTCGACCGCCCCCATGGCCGCGCGGGCGGCCGCGTCCGTAAGCCCGACCTGATGATGCTTCGGGACGATGACCCCATGGGCGCCGAAGACCTCGGCCGTCCTGAGTAGCGCGCCGAAGTTCCGCGGATCCTGCACCTGATCGAGGGCCACAAAGAAGGCCGGCTCACCCCGCGTCGCCGGGATCGCGAGCAGCGCCGCCAGATCGACGTACTCCGCGGACGCGACGCGCGCGACCACACCCTGGTGCTGATCGGAGCCTGCGATCGCCGTGAGTTGCTCGCGCGTTCGATACGAGACCTTGACCCCGGCACGGCGCGCCAGTGCCACCACCTCGGCCAGCGGGCCCCGCGCGCCCGCGAGCACCGCGATCTCGTCGGCGCGCCGGCCGTGAGCGCGGAGCAGCTCGAGCACCGCGTTGCGGCCGTAGATGCGGCCTTCCGCCACTACCGCCCCTTCGGCGTGAGCCGCGGGCCGGCCGGCGTGTCCTCCACGATCCAGCCGAGCCGTCCGATCTCGTCGCGCAGCTCGTCGCTACGCTTGAAGTCTCGGCGCGTCCGCGCCTCGCCCCGCGCGGCGAGCAGCCGCTGGACCTCGGCCGACGGGCCGTCCGTCGCCGCGGCGCGGCCGAAGAGCCCGAGCACGCGCGCGAGCCGCACCAGCTCGTCGACGCCCGCCACGAACGCGCCGAGCCCGCCGGCGCCGCGGTCGCGCGCCTCGGCCAGCGCCCGCCCGAAATCGAAGAGGACGCCGAGCGCCTGCGGCGTGTTGAAGTCGTCGTCCATCGCCCGCTCGAAGCGTGGGCGGAACTCGGCGAAGGCTGGGGGCAGCGATGCCGGACCGCCACCGTCGCGCGCTGTCGCCGCGTCGTGGATCAGGCGCGCCAGGCGCTCGAGCGCCCGCGCGCTCTCCTCGACCCGCTCCTCGGACCACTCGATCATGTTCCGGTAGTGCGTGCCGAGCATCCAGAGCCGGAGCGCGTCCGGGTCGTGGCGCTTGACGATCTCTCGGATGTTCAGCGTGTTGCCGAGCGACTTCGACATCTTCTCCTTGCCCATGTTGACCATGCCGTTGTGCACCCAGTAGCGGGCGAAGGGCTTGCCGGTGCAGGCCTCGGTCTGGGCGATCTCGCACTCGTGGTGGGGGAAGATGAGATCCTCTCCGCCGCCGTGAACATCGAAGGTCGCGCCGAGGTACTTCATGGCCATCGCGGAGCACTCGATGTGCCACCCGGGCCGGCCCTGCCCCCACGGGCTGTCCCACGCCGGCTCGCCGGGCTTCGCGCCCTTCCAGAGCGCGAAATCGCGCGGATCGCGCTTGCGCTCGTCCACCTCGACGCGGGCGCCGGCCAGGAGCTCGTCGAGGTTCTTCCCGGAGAGCCGCCCGTACGGCGGAAAGCTGCGGATCGCGAAGTACACGTCGCCGTCGATCGGGTAGGCGTGCCCGGAGGTCACCAGCTGCTCGATGAGCCGGATCATCTCGGTCACGTGCTCGGTCGCCTTCGGATCGACGTCGGGCGCCAGCACGCCAAGCGAAGCCATGTCCTCGCGCTCCGCCGCGATGAAGCGCTCCGCGAACTCGCGCGGGGTCACGCCCGCGTCGTTGGCGCGCTTGATGATGCGATCGTCGACGTCGGTGTAGTTCTTCACGAACGTCACGCGATAGCCCCTGAAGGTGAGATAGCGGCGGATCACGTCGAAGACCATGGCGCTGCGCGCGTGGCCGATGTGCGAGTAGTCGTAGACGGTCACCCCGCACACATACATGCGGACTTCGCCCGACACGAGGGGAACGAATTCCTCCTTCGTGCGCGTCATCGTGTTGGAGATCCGCATCATCCTGTCACCTCGACGCTGACCACGGCCATCGCCGCCATTCCTTCCTGCCGGCCGAGCAGGCCGAGCCCCTCGGGGCTCTTGGCCTTCACGCTCACCCGGTCGATCTCGAGTCCCAGCACATCGGCCAGCCGCTTGGCCATCTCCGGCAACAGCGGTGCCAGGCGCGGCGCCTCGGCCAGCACGGTCGCATCCACGTTGACCAGGCGCCCGCCGCGCCTCGTCACCAGCTCGACCACGTGCCGCAGCAGTGTGAGGCTGGATATGCCGCGGTAGCGCGGGTCCGTGTCGGGGAAATGCCGGCCCAGATCACCCAGCGCCAACGCGCCCAGCAGCGCCTCGCCGACCGCGTGCGACAGCACATCGGCGTCGGAGTGACCGGCGAGGCCGCGATCGAACTCGACGGTGACTCCGCCGAGCACCAAGAGTCGTCCCACCGCGAACGGATGCAGGTCGAATCCGAAGCCGACGCGCGTCACCGCCGCCGGGCTCCGCGCGCCCGGCGAAGATCCTCCGGCGTGGTGATCTTCACGTTTTCCTCGCGCCCCCGAACCACGCGGACCGTGTGGCCCAGTCGCTCCACGAGCATGGCGTCGTCGGTTCCCACCACGCCGTCCCGCCGCGCCTTCTCGTGCGCCTCGCGGAGCAGCGCGGCGCGGAACGCCTGCGGTGTTTGAACCGCCCACAGCTCCGAGCGGTCGAGCGTCGCCTCCACCACCTCGTTGCGGACCCGCTTGACCGTCTCCGCGATTGGCAGGGCGCAGATCGCGGCACCGTGCTCGGCGGCGGCGCGCACCACGCTCGCGATCAGGTCCGGGGTGATCAGCGGGCGCACCGCGTCGTGGACGACGACGATCTCGACGTCGTCGGGCATCGTCTGCATCGCGAGCCACACCGAGTCCTGCCGCGTCGGGCCGCCGGGCACGACCACGAGCGGAACGCGCCGCGAGAGCGCCGCCAGCGCGCGCCGGGTCCTCTCCACGTGCCCCTCCGGGGCAGCTACCGCGATCGCCGCCACCCCCGGATACCGTGTGAAGCAGCCCACCGTCTTCGCCACGACCGGAACACGCTGGATGGTGAGGAACTGCTTCGGGATGCGACTCCCGAAGCGCACGCCGATACCACCGGCCGGGATCGCCACCGCGATCCTCGGCGCCGCCGCGCGCGTCTTCGTCACGGGCGGCATGGCTCAGCCGAGGAGCACGGTCAGGGCATCGCCGACCGTGGCCACGCCACGAACGTCGAGCGTCGTCTTCGGCGGCTCCAGGACGTTGCTCTGGGGCACGATCGCCCGGCGGAAGCCGAGGGCGGCCGCCTCCCGGAGGCGCAGCTCGAGCCCTGCGACCGCGCGGACCTCGCCGGTCAGCCCAACCTCGCCGACGACGAGGACGTCGCCCGGCACCGGTCGATCCATGTAGCTCGAGGCCGCCGCCACGACGATGCCGAGATCGGCGGCGGGCTCGGTCACGCGGGCGCCACCGGCCACGTTGACGAACACGTCCTGGCTCCCGAGGGGAACGCCCGCGCGCTTCTCGAGCACCGCCAGCAACAGGCACACACGGTTGTAGTCGGCCCCCAGAACGGTGCGACGCGGCGTCCCGACCGGCGCGGGCGCGACGAGGGCCTGAAGCTCGAGCAGCACCGGGCGCGTACCCTCGAGGCTCGAGACGACGACCGAGCCTGGCGCCTTCTCCGGGCGCTCGGCCAAGAAGAACCCCGAAGGGTTCTTCACCTCGACCAGTCCGCCCTCGGCCATCTCGAAGACACCGATCTCATTCGTCGACCCGAACCGGTTCTTGACCGCGCGAAGAACACGGTACGAGTGGTGGCGCTCGCCCTCGAAGTACAGCACGGTGTCGACCAGGTGCTCGAGCACGCGCGGGCCGGCGAGAGCGCCCTCCTTCGTGACGTGGCCGACCAGGAACGTCGCGATGCCGCGGCTCTTGGCCAGCGTCATGAGCCGCGCCCCGCACTCGCGCACCTGCGAGACGCTGCCGGGAGCCGATTCCAGCTCGGGCAGGAACACGGTCTGGATCGAGTCGATCACCAGCCCGCGCGGCTTCACATCGTCCAGCTGCGCCTGCACCAGGGACAGATCGGTCTCCGGCCACAGGAGGAGCCCGTCGCCGGCGATGCCGAGGCGGTCGGCGCGCATCTTCACCTGCGCCGCCGACTCCTCGGCCGTCACGTAGAGCACGGGTGGCGCGGCCTGCGCGAGCGCGCGCGCCGTTTGCAGCAGGAGCGTGCTCTTGCCGACGCCCGGATCGCCGCCGATCAGGACCAGCGAGCCGCGCACCACGCCCCCGCCCAGCACCCGATCGAGCTCGTCGATGCCGGTGCGGACGCGGTCGCCGCGCTCCATCGAGATGTCCTTGAGCGGGCGCGGCAGGGCGGCCGCCGTTCCGGCGCGGCGCGCCGTGCGTTGCGTGGCCGGCCGCTCCTCGACGAGCTGCACCCAGGCGCCGCTCGCGCGCCGGCAGTCCGGGCACGTCCCGGGCTTGGGGCTCGCGAACCCGCACTCCTGGCAGCGGTAGACGCTAGCGTCGCGTGGCGCCATCGCCGGAGCTTCCCTTGTTGTTGCTGTTATCCAGGCTGCGGATCATCGATCTCAGCAGGAAGCTCCGCTGGGCGCCGTCGAGGATCGAGACCAGGCGCTCGTAGACCGTTGGGTCGACGATCAGGGCGCCGACGGTGCCCTCGCCGGTGTTGATCTTCTCGCTGATCGCCCTCAGGTTGGCGACGGCGGCCCGCAGATCCCGCAGGGTGAGCTGCAGATCGCTCTGGTCCCCGGAATCCGCGACCAGGCTACCGAGCGTGCCGCGGCCCCCGGCCACCCGGTCGGAGACCTCGCGCAGATTGTGCGCCACAGTCTTGAGGTCGTCGAGGATCGGCCGATACTTCGGATCGAAGAGAAGGCCGGGCAGGAGCGCCTGCTCGCTCTCCGGATGCTCGACCATGCGGCTGATGCGGTCCATCGCGGCGACGAACCGCTTCGCGGAGGCCGTGCCCTCGTTCGAGACGAGGACCCCGACGGCGCCCTGCCCCTTCTCGACCCGGTCGATCAGCGTCTGCGTCGAGGCGATCAGATCGTTGACCCGGCGCAGCGCCACCGGCTCTTCGTAGAGGAGCGCATGAGCCCAGCCGCGACCATGCTCGACCTGATCGACCACGTTGCCCAGCTTGTTGACGGTCGCGGCGGCGTTCTCGATGATCTTCGACTGGTTCACCTTGTCCGCTGTCTCTTTCAGCGAGATGGCGAGCTCCGCGACGTTCTTCGCGGTCTCCGCGCCCGAGGAGATGATCCGGCCGAAGTCGGCCGGATCGCGGGAGACCAGCATCTCCCCGGGAGCGAGGGGCGGCGACGTCGCGTCACCGACGGTGATCTCGACGATCTTGTCGCCGAGCAGGCCCTGGGTCTCGATGCGCGCGACCGAGTTCTTGCGGATCCGGTCGGAGAAGCGTCGGGCAAGGGTGAGATCGACCCGGACCTTGCCGCCGGGCTGGCCGGGTAGGGTCACGGCCGTCACCCGCCCGATCTGCACCCCAGCGAGCCGGACGGTCGCGCCCTCCAGCAACCCTCCCACCTCGGTGAACTCGGCGTGGACCGTGTACCGCGACTCGAACAGCCGCGCCCGGGCCCCGAGCGCGTAGATGAGTCCCAAGAACGTTAGGAGCGCCAGGATGACGAAGACGCCCACGCGGAGCTTCTCGGCGTTCTCGCGGCGGTCGCTCATTTCGCCGCTCCCGCGAGGAACGCCCGGACCGCCGGGTCGTCCCCCGAAAGAACGCGCTCGGCGGAGCCGAGGGCGGCGAACCGGCCCTCGATCAGGACGGCCACGCGGTCCGCCACGGTGCGGGCCAGCTCGATGTCGTGGGTGACCACCATGGCCGTGTCGCACACGCCGCCGCGCAAGTCCAGCATCAGGTCGGCGACCAGCTTGGAGTTCGTCGGATCGAGCCCAGCCGTGGGCTCGTCGAACAGCAGCATCTCCGGCTCGACCGACAGCGCGCGGGCAATCCCGACGCGCTTGCGCATGCCGCCCGATAGCTCGGACGGCAGGAGGTCCAGTACGTCGCTCGAGAGGCCCACGACCGACAGGTTCCCGATCACGCGCTCCTCGATCTCCGCCTCCCCGAGGCTGGTGTGCTCGCGCAGAGGATACGCGACGTTCTCACGCACCGACAACGAATCGAACAGCGCGGCCCCCTGAAATACATAGCCCATCCGGCGTCGGATCGGGAGCAGCTCCTCCTCGGACAGCCGTTCGATGGCGCGCCCGAAGACGCGGAGCAGCCCGGCGTCGGGCGGAATCAGGCCGGCCACCAGGCGAAGTAGGACCGTCTTGCCGCTGCCGCTGCCACCCATGACGACCAGCGTCTCGCCCTTCACGAGCGTGAACGACACACCGCGCAGGACGTGATTGGCGTCGAAGCTCTTGTTCAGATCGACGGCCTCGACGATGGGATCGACCATGGCCATCAATAGAAGAGCGTGAGGAACAGCTTGGTGATGAAGAAGTCGCACACGATGACCCCCATGGTCACGTGGACGACCGTCGCCGTCGTGGCCCGCCCCAGTCCCTCGGTGCCGCCCTCGGTGCTGAGTCCGTTGTAGCAGCCGATCAGCGTCACGATCGCGCCGAAGAATACCGACTTGCCGATGCCCGTGACGAAGTCCTTCGGCACCACCCAGTAGGTGGTGACGTTCCAGTAGGCGTACATGTCGGCGCCGCGTTCGAGGAACATGATGGCCATCCCACCGAGGATACCGATCGCGTCGGCGAGCACCGTCAAGAGCGGGAACACGATCAGCGCCGCCAGGACCCGCGGCACCACCAGGCGCTTGATGTAGTTCACGCCCAGGGTCCGGAGGGCATCGATCTGCTCGGTCACCTTCATCGATCCCAGCTCGGCAGTGATCCCGGACGCGACCTTGCCGCCGACCAGGATGGCCGTCAGGACGGGCCCGAGCTCGCGCAGGATGGCCAAGGCGGTCAGCGGACCGACATACGTCTCGGCGCCGAAGCGCGCCATGTTGACGGCGCTCTGGATGGTGAAGACCATGCCGGTGAAGATCGCGGCGATGAGCGCGACGCCGAGCGACTGCACGCCCATGATCTCGATCTCGTGGATGACCAGCCGCAAGTACTTCGGCGGCAGCGCGAGACTGCGGACGACCTGGCCGGTTAAGAGGCCGACGCCGCCGTACCACATCGCGGTGCGCCGCAGGTAGGCTTCCACTACTCGGTTCGCTCCATCGCGAAGCTCTCGACGAAGGTCCGGAACTGGCCGCGCCACGTCTCGAAGGCGTCGGGGGGCGCGACGTACACGAAGTCGTAGACGCAGCGGCCCTCGCTCATCACGTACGCCTCGATGCGCGTCGGGGCGCCGTCAGCGGTCACCCGACCGTCGAGCACCCGGCGAACCGCCCGCTGCCCGTTCAACGAGACCTCCTCTTGCTCGATGGTCGCGCGGTCGCGGATCCCGATCAACAGCTGCCGCAGGAGCAGTCCCGCGCCGCGGGTCTCCGTTCCTTCGCCGCATTGCGCGTTGGCCAGCATCGCCGCCGCCCCGTCGCGGTGCCTCAGCTCCAGATCGGCGCGACTGGCGTCGGCCACGATCCAGTCGGCACCCGGCACGGTGACCCGATAGCCCTTCGTCGAGTGATAGACGCCGTTCTCGATGCGCCGGCCGGCGCCGCATCCGGCCAGCGCGACGATCGCGCCCAGCACGAGCGCCAACGGCGCCCGGCGCACGCGACCGCTACCGATCCGCCGGGGCCCGTCCCGCGTGGCGTCGCGCCAGCTCCGCCAGCACCTCGCGAAGCGGAATGCCCCGCGCGCCGAGCAGGACGAGGGTGTGGAACCACAGGTCGGCGACTTCCTCGGTGACGCGCCGGTCACCTTCGCCGCCAAGCGCCGCCGTGATCACCTCCGTCGCCTCTTCCCCGATCTTCCGGCACATCTTCGCCTCGCCGGCCGCGAGGAGCCCGGCGACGTACGATCCGGCGGGGCGCTGCGCCTTCCGCTCCGCGATGGTGCGCTCGAGCCGCTCGAGCATCCCAGCCGGCGCCGGGCGCGCATCGCCGGCGGCGCCCGCCCCGAGTGTCGTGAAGAAGCACGTCCGCTGGCCTGTGTGACAGGCCACGCCCTCCTGGTGTACCTGGACGAGCAGCGTGTCGCCGTCGCAGTCGGCGAAGACGGCCTGGACGTGCTGCACATGCCCGGACGTCTCGCCCTTCGTCCACGGCTTGCCGCGCGAGCGCGACCAGAAGTGTGTCAGGCCGCTCTCGAGCGTCGCCTCTACGGCGGCGCGGTCCATCCAGGCGACCATCAGGAGCTCACCGGTGTCCGCCTCCTGGACGACCGCGGCAATCAGGCCCTGGCTGTCGAACTTGAGCTCGTCGAGCGTCACGGTTGGCTCCGCACTTCGACACCGCGCCCGCTCAGGTAGGTCTTCGCCTCGGCGATCGTATGGGTACCAAAGTGAAAGATCGAGGCGGCCAGCGCCGCGTCCGCGCACCCTTCCACGAGTCCCTCGTAGAGATGCTCGAGCGAGCCCGCGCCGCCCGAGGCGATGACGGGCACCGACACCGATTCCGAGACCGCGCGAGTGAGCTCGAGGTCGTAGCCGTCCTTGGTGCCGTCGCGGTCCATGCTGGTGAGCAAGATCTCGCCGGCGCCGAGCGCCACCGCCTCGCGCGCCCAGTCGAGGGCGTCGCGGCCGGCCGGGCGGCGCCCGCCGTGCGTGTAGACACCCCATTGGAGCGCGGCCCCGGGCGGGACCGGTTGGCGCCGCGCGTCGATCGCGACAACGATGCACTGGCTCCCGAACCCCTCGACGGCCTCGCGGATGAGCGCGGGCCGCTCGAGCGCGGCCGTGTTCAGGGAGATCTTGTCGGCGCCGGCGCGCAGGAGACGGCGCACGTCGTCGACGGAGCGGAGCCCGCCGCCGACAGTGAGAGGCATGTAGATCACGTCCGCCGTGCGGCGGACGACGTCGAGCATGATGTTTCGCGCCTCGTGCGAGGCCGTGATGTCGAGAAATACGAGCTCGTCGGCGCCCTGGGCGTCGTAGGCGAGCGCGGCCTCGACCGGGTCGCCGGCATCGCGCAGGTCGACGAACCGCACGCCCTTGACGACGCGACCGTCCTTGACGTCGAGGCACGGGATGATGCGCTTGGCAAGCATGGCTATCCCAGGCCGGCGCTTGCCGCGGCCGAAGCCTCGCGGAGATCGATCGCGCCCGTGTAGAGTGCGCGCCCGACGACCGTGCCCAAAACGCCGGGAATGGCGGCGAGACGTCGGAGATCCTCGACACGGCCGACGCCACCCGAAGCGAGGATCGGCATACCGACCCGGCGCGCGAGGCTCTCGGTCTCCTCCACGTTGGGGCCCGTCTGGGTCCCGTCACGGCTGACATCGGTGTAGAGCAGGGCCGCGGCACCCGCGTCGCGCGCCCGCGCGCCGACTTCCGCCACGGTCTCTTCCACCACCTCGGTCCAGCCCTTGATGGCCACTCGCGCGCCCCGAGCATCGACAGCGACGATGATGCGGCCGGGGTGAAGGCGGCAAACCTCGCTCAGGAACGCGCGGTCGAGCGCGGCGCGCGTGCCGACCACCGCCCACGCGACACCGGTGTCGAGGGCCGATTCGACGGCGCGCAGGTCGCGCAGGCCGCCACCGACCTCGACCGGCACCGGAGCGACGGCCGCGACGATCTTCCCCACGAGCGCGGTCTGCTTCGGCTTGCCGGCGAAGGCCCCGTCGAGGTCGACGACGTGCAGCCGCTCGGCGCCGAGGTCTTTCCACCCGCGCGCCACCGCGACCGGGTCGTCGGAGAACACCGTCTCGCGATCGCTCCGCCCCTGGTGCAGGCGAACGCACCGCCCCTCGCGCAGGTCGATCGCCGGGATGACGATCACCGGCCGTCCTTCACGATAGCGGCGAAGTTCTCCAGCATGCGAATGCCCCGCGCCTGGCTCTTCTCCGGATGAAACTGTGTCGCGTGAATCCGACCCACCTCGATCGCCGCCGCGAACCGCACGCCGTAATCGCACCACGCGATCCGAAGAGCCACCGATCGCGCCTCAGAAGCCGCGGATCGCGCGTCCGGAGCCACCCGCTCCTGAGTCAGGCCACCCGCGGTCCAAGCCGGCCTCACGGCCTCCGTTACAATGGGATAAAACGAGTGGACGAAGTAGAAGCGGGAGCCCGAAGGGATTCCGTTGAACAGCGCGAGGTCGTCGGCATGCTCCACTTGATTCCATCCCATGTGGGGAATCTTCTGACCAGCCGGCAGGCGGCGCACCGCGCCCGCCACGACGTCGAGTCCTCGACCTTCGCCGAATTCCTCGCTGGTCGAGAACAGGAGCTG
>JBKPCO010000122.1:0-23500 GCA_046727415.1 Candidatus Methylomirabilota bacterium | reverse complement strand
TCGAGCGCCCGTGTGGCGCTGATCTTGAGACGCCGCGGCATCGAGCGTGTGCGGCCCCTCGCGGGCGGATTCCGGGCCTGGCGCGACCTCGGCTACCCGATGACGGCGCTGATCGCTGCGACCGAGACCGGGCCGGGGACGGGCCTCGACCCGACGCCGGCCTAGAGAATAGGCAAACTTGTCGCCCTAAGATCGCGGCGGATTGGGATAGCCCTGCGGAGGATTAGGCTCGCGCTCGCAGGACACCCGCGAGATCCCATATCGCGACGGAAATCAGCGGAGCGCGTCGGACGGAATCCTCAGCACGACGGTGGCCGCGCCTGTGCCGTCCCAGTCCGTGTACGCGAAGAGATCGCGGGACGGGAAGAGCACGGCGCTTCGCGCGTATCGCGGCAGATAGTGCCGGAACACTTCGCCGCCGTCGGCAGCGCGCAGGACGTAGACGCCGTCGCGCACGTCACCGATCGACAGTGACGTCGTCACGCTGACCGCGATGAGTCGTCCGTCCGGATGCACGCCGACGTCCGTAATGCTGCGTCCCTTTGGAACGCGATGGCTGCCACGCCCAGCCGGCAGGGACCACGCGATCGTGTAGCCGTCCTCCTTGTAGCCGTCCCACGCGATCCAGCCGTCGCCGACGCGCCGGAACGTCATGTGGAGCGTGTCAACCCCTTCGGGCCGAAGCGGCGAGCCACGAACGACGCCGTCGAAACCGACCGTGACGAACGTGCGTTCGTTCAATGCGAGCACGACTGCGCGCATCTTCGTATCGACTTCGCGCAGGACGACGCTTGCCGGCCCAAGACGGCTAAGGTCGATCACGACGTCGCCGGGCGCGACCGGTGGCGTTGTGAAGGTCTCGGGCGTCGGCAATCTTCTCACCACGATCGAAAGCGCCGGCGGCTGTCCAGAGTTCGGCATCGGCGTGAGCCATGCCACCATGTGCCCGTCCCGAGAGATCACCGGAGGACCATCGATCGACCGCCGCCCTGGCGGCTCGTCGAGCGGTGTCGGCATGGCGCCACGCGCCGCGATCCAGAGCCATGCTTGCGAGCCAGTGTTTTTGCCGGTCGAGCTCAGCAGCGCGCGGCCATCGTCACCGATCCACACAGGCGAAACGTTCGCGGTGGGTGGCGGTAGGCCGAGCGATGACACCGCGCACGTCGTCGCGGTGCCGGGCGCGGTCGTGATCGTCAGACGAGCGAGTCGCGCGGTCGAATCCGACACAAGCAGTGTATCGCCGGCCCCGACGGTCACCGGCTTGTATCCAACCACGACGAGCGACTCGTTCGGAACCGTGCAGGCGGCGCTCCACGCGCGTTGCTCGACCTTCACGTCCCGCTCGATGAGAAATCGCGTCGGCAACGCGATCAGGTAGCACCACTCAGCCACCGCGAAGAACGCCGGCACGGCGATCACGAGCACGAACGGACGTAGCGATAAGGGATGCCCGAGGATCCAATACCAGATCGCGCCGGCGCCGATTTGCATCGCCAGTGCGACGCTGATCTCCGTAGCGATCCACGCAATCGGTCGTTCATGCCGCGTGGCGGAGAGGAGCGATTCACCGAGGAAGAAGATCGCGTGCGGCCCGACGAGCGGCAACGCGTAAACCGAGCATGAAAGGAGCGCGGCGAGTCCGAGACGGAGGGGAGTGGGCGCGCGCCCCGAGCTGCCGTCTCCCGCCCTCGCGCGCGACGGCCGGGACGCCCACACGGCTAATCGATCGTCTCGTCGTTCGTGTCGATGAGGAGCTCCGCGCCCAACTGCGGCGCGCGGAGGTACTGCCGATGGCGAACAAGGCCGCGGCGCGGGGTGGTCGTGTCCCAGCGAACCTCGAACCGTCGGCCAGCGAGCGACACGACGCGGGGCTCCCCCCCGAGCATGTCGGCTGGATCTTTCTGGCGCAACTCGCCGGAGTAGAGACTCTCGGTGCGACGCCTCAGTTCGGGGGTGACGTCGATGTTCCGCACGCGCCACTCGGATGGGGCGCCCAACAGGGAGAGTTCAGCGGAGACCGTCGTTCCGAGGACGAGCAGCTTGTCACCCTCGTGGACGAGGCCTCCGCCGCCCCACGCGGTGTGCGTCTCGTCCAGCGTGAACGACCGGACGAACTGCGGGCGCTTGGGATCGGTGAAGTCGTAGACCTCGATCTCGGTCCAGAGGTTCGCGATGACGTAGTGGCCCCGATGCGTCAGGCGATGGAGGGCGAAGGGCTTCTTCATGCATACACTACCCTGCACCACGAGTCGCTTCGCGTCATCCAACCCCACGGCCTTGAGCGCGTGACAGCCGCCGCTCTGCACCTCGAAAACGGCCACGGCGTCGAGCGCATCGACCTGCGCCCCGCAGGCCGGCGCTCCAGTCATCAGCACGACCGTCAGACCCGCAACGACGCGCACGAGAACGACACCGCTGACGCGACGGTCAAGCTTCAGGCTCACGTGTAGGCGCAACCCGTCGAGACGAACGTGGTGGTGCTCAGAAGGGCGTCCCAAGCGTGATTTCGACACAGAACATGCACAGGCACATGAAAGGGCCGACCGAGTACCTCGGCCGACCCTTTATCTCTCCGCTACATGTATGGTGCGCCCGGCAGGAGTCGAACCTGCGGCCTTTGGCTTCGGAGGCCAACGCTCTATCCAGCTGAGCTACGGGCGCATCGAGCGATCCGCAACGCCCGACGCATATTCTCTTGTTGGGGTGACCGATGGGAATCGAACCCACAACCCCTGGAGCCACAGTCCAGTGCTCTAACCAATTGAGCTACGGTCACCGCGCGAATCCGCAAGGGCCCAATCGTACAGGAGCGCTCGCGCAGCGTCTAGCCTTCCATCTCCCGCGGCGAGGGGCCGCCGTCGATGACGATCGTCTCGCCCGTCATCCACGATGAGGCGTCGGACGCGAGGAAGATGCACGGATAGGCGATCTCCTCGACCTTGCCCCACCGCCCCATGCCGACGCGCGAGGCGATCGCGTCGTACGTCTTCTTGCCGTCCGGCCCCGCCTGCTTGAGCACGTCCAGATAACCCTCGGTCTCGACGGGGCCCGGGGCGATGCAGTTCACGCGGATGCCCTTGCGGCCCCAGGCGGTGCCGAGCTCGCGGGTGAGCGTGATGACGCCCGACTTGGCGGCGCCGTAGTGCGGCATCATCGTGGAGCCATAGACTCCGGCGATCGACGAGAGATTCACGATGATGCCGCCGGCCGGCTGCTGTTCCATCATCTGGCGTCCGGCCCATTTGCAACCGAGGAAGGCGCCGGTGAGGTTGATCCCGACGACCGTGTTCCAGCCGTTGGCCGAGATGTCCTCCGGCTTGGCGCGGAACGACGCGCCGGCATTGTTCACCATGATGTCGAGCCGTCCCCACTCCTGGGCCACGCGCTCGACCATTGCCTTGACCTGCTCCTCCTGACGCACGTCCACCGCCACGGCGAACGACCGCTTGCCAAGATCGCGGACGGCCTTCACGACCGGCTCGAGGTGCTCGAGCTTGCGCGAGCAGAGCGCCACATCCGCGCCGGCGCGGGCGAACTCGATCGCGATCGACTTGCCGATGCCGGTGCCGCCGCCGGTGACGATCGCGGTTTTTCCCTCGAGCGAAAAAGGTGATTTTGCCATGGCGGGGACGATACCCCAGGCACCCCATGCTGTCTAGAGATTGACCAGCGGTAACACTGACCAGTTGACGACTGGTCAGATACTGATCAGTCCTGTTCATAGTGACGTGTCGCAATAGAAAAAACGCCAATCCCGATGGCCCCTTACGACGTTTCCGGCCGGTGGCATCCCCTTCGCAATGATTCGAGATTATGACGAGCAGCACGCCGGGCCCGAAGATCCTCCTGGTGGACGACAACGCTGTCGTCCGGGACATGCTGGTGGATCTCGTCGAGTCACTCGGCTACGCAGCGGACGCCGCAGGTGGGGGCGCCGAGGCCCTGGCGTTGTTCGACCAGAACCGCTATGACATCGTCCTGACAGATCTGCTGATGCCGGGCATGTCGGGCTGGGAGGTGCTCGCCGCCATCCGTCAGCGCGACCCGCGGATGCCGGTGGTCATCATCACGGGGACGCCGGCCGTCGGCGATCCGCGCGCCTCGCAGTCGGGCGTCGCCCTGCTAAGGAAGCCGGTCGACGTGAAGGCACTCGACGACACGATCAAGGAGAAGCTCAGCCAGCGCCTGGCCGTCTGACGCTCAACCGCGTGTGACGTGCGCCGAGACGCAGCGCCACCGCCCGTCCCTGCGCCACCAGATGTCTGTGTAGCGTCCGGCGCCGGCCGCCCCGTCGGCCTTCGTGTACGCAGTGCGCGCGTGAATGATGCCGATGTCGCCCACCACCTGGATTCGTACGTCTTCCGCGCGCAGGTTCGAGACCGGGCTCGGCTTGCCCATGACGACGATGAACGCGGCCCGAACGGAGAACGAGCCGTCCGCGTTGCCGTTCACGAACTCCGCCGCCAGGTTCGCCTCGAACCACCGGACGTCCGACTCCTGTACGGAGCGAATGTAGTGATCGTTGAGGTCGGCCAGCACCGCGCGGTCCGCCGCGCTCGGCTCTCCGGCAACGACGGCGGCCGTCTTCGTGGCCCCGGTTTGTGGCGGCGCCGGCCGGAGAGCGAAATGCGCGGAGACGCACTGCCAGCGGCCCCCGAGGAAGCCGTAGACATCGGTGTAGTGTCCCACGCCGTCCGCGCCGTCGGGCTTCGTGAACCGGAAGCCCGAATCGACGATGCCGACATCGCCGACGACGCGAATCCGGGTGTCGACGGCCGCCATGTTCTTGCTCGCCTGCGGCTGCCCGATCCGGCTCAGGAATCCGGCACGGTCTTCCAGCGACCCGTCGGGACTGCTGGACAGAAAGCACGCCGCCAGGTTCTCGTCGAACCAGCGGACGTCCGACGTCTGTGCGGCCTGGACATAGCTGCGATTGAGCTGCTCGAGCGTCTGGATGTCGTTGGCGCGGGCCGTTTGCGCTGCGGCGTTCCCCATCGCTGCCTCCTCCGTGGTGATCACACGCCTCGGATCATGGGCCGACTTCTGGCCTGTTGAAAGAGCCAGTTTCAAGATAATCTACGGTACCAGATGCTCCTGCTCGACCTGCGCAAGACGAACGGCCCCCTCTATCGACGCGTCTACCACGCGCTCAAGTCGACGATCCGCGAGGGCCGTCTGGCGCCCGACGCGCGCCTGCCGTCCACTCGGGAGCTCGCGGCCGATCTTCGCGTCTCCCGCAACACCGTCGTGCTGGCCTACGAGCAGCTCCTCGCCGAGGGGTACCTGGTCGGCCGGAACCGCGCCACCGCGTCAGTGGCGAGCACGCTGCCGACATCCGCAAGGCCCGCGGCATCCCGGTCGAAGGAGAATCCCCCGCCGGTCTCGGCGTACGCTCGGCGGTTGACCGCGCTTCTCGGCACGCCGTCCACGCGCTCGAGCCGCGCCGGTCTCCGCTACGATTTTCGGTATGGCGAGCCGTCCATCGACGAGTTTCCGCGAGAGATCTGGCGCCGGCTCCTGGCCGCGCGGGCGCGGCGTCCCGCTCGCGACGCGTTCGGCTACGCGGACCCGGCCGGCTACCCGCCGCTGCGCGAAGCTCTCACCGAATATCTCAAGCGGGCGCGCGGGGTCCTCTGTGAGGCAGATCAGATCGTGATCACCAGCGGCTCGCAGCAGGGCTTTGATCTTGCTGCGCGCGTCCTGCTCGATCCCGGCGACGTCGCGGTGGTCGAGGAGCCGCACTACCCCGGCGTCACGATCCCATTCGAGGCCGGCGGCGCGCGGCTGGCCCACACGCCGGTCGACGGCGAAGGACTGCAGACGCAGCGCCTGCCGAGTCGGGCGCGGGTCGCGTACGTGACTCCTTGTCATCAGTTCCCGACCGGCGTAATCATGCCGCTCGAGCGCCGGCTCGCGCTGCTCGCGTGGGCGGCCCGCGCCGACAGCTGGGTGATCGAGGACGACTACGTCAGCGAGTTCCGGTACGAGGGGCATCCGCTCGAAGCGCTGCAGTCCCTGGACCGCGATGGCCGCGTGATCTACGTCGGCACGTTCTCGAAGACTCTCTTCCCCGCGTTGCGAGTCGGTTACGTCGTGCTGCCCAGGCCGCTCGTGCCTTCGTTCGTGGCCGCAAAGTGGGCAACCGACCGCTTCTCGGCCACGCTCGCCCAGGAAGCGCTCACGGACTTCATCACCACCGGCCAGTTCGAGCGCTATCTGCGACGCGCCGGTAACCGCAACGCCACGAAGCGCCGCGTGCTGATCGGCGCGCTTCGACAGCATTTCGGTGATCGCGTGGAGATTGCCGGTGAGAACACCGGGGTGCATCTGGTGGTCTGGCTGAACGACGTACGGCCGCGCGACCTCGCCGCCGTGATCGGGCGGGCCCGGGCGGCCGGCGTCGGCCTCTATTCGGTGGCGCCCTTCTATGCGAGTCCGCCACCGCGCGCCGGCCTGCTCTTCGGGTACGCCTCTCTGACGGAGACCGAGATTCGCGCGGGAATCCGCCGGTTACGTGAGGTCGTTTAGCGCGCCCCTCGCGAGCGCGTCAGCGGCCGGCGAACTCCGCAGTCGGCCCGAGCCGCAACGCGACGCTTCTCGGCAACAGTAGCGTCATCCGGCCCTCGCTTCGCATCCGACCGGCGATCGAGCCCGCGTCCGGGCTGTAGCCCCAGTAGACATCGCCGCGCACGGGGCCGCGAATAGCTCCGCCGGTGTCCTGCATCACGAGAAGTCGCTGGAAGGACCGGTCCGGCTTCGTCGAGTCCGGATCGGGAGCCACCGTGTCGAGCCACACCGGGACGCCGAGCGCGTGCACCGTGAGATCGACGGCAAGGCTCGCTTCGGGAGTCAGTGGCACACCCTGGGCTCCGGCCGCCCCCAGCGAAGGGTCGCCGATCGGCCGCTCTTCGAAGAACACATAGGACGCGTTGGAATTCATCAGCTCCCGGGCTTCGCCCGGGTGCTCGCGAAGCCATGCGCGGATCGACTGCATCGAGACCGTCTCACGCTTCAGCTCGCCACGCTGGATCAGGACGGCCCCGATGGCGGTGTAGGGCTGGCCGTTCTGCGCCGCATACGCGGCACGGATGACGGTTCCGTCGTCCAGAACGACCCGGCCCGACCCCTGGATCTGCAGGAAGAACGCGTCGATCGCATCGTCGACGAAGAGGATCGGCATGGCCACGCCCGGCCCGCTCTCGATTTCGGCTCGGGGCGGGTACGGAACCAACCGGCCGTCCGTCACCTTCCCAACGATCCGCTGTCCCTTGAGATTTTCACGGAAGAGCCCCAGGTCGACGTTCACGAGATCGCCGGGCACACCGTAGAGCGGTGTTTGATAGGCGCCCTGGCGGGTGCGGCTGCCCCTGAGCTGCGGCTCGTAGTAACCCGTGAAGAGGCCTGCGCCCCCGTCTTGCCCGAGGCGGTACGGCACGAACTCCACCTCGAAAAACCGGCGCGCCGGCTCAGGGCTGTCGCTCGCCACGAGCGAGGCGGCGCCGCAGACCTGGCGCCACTCCACCGCGAGGCCCGCATAATTGAGGCCTCCGAGTGGAGCATCGTCGGATTTGGCCGCGAGCACCGCGCATGAGCGCAAGAAAGCCTGTAATGCGCCTCGGTGATCGCTTTGCGCCCAGCCGTCGAGCTCGGCGAAGGGCACGGTGTCGAGCCGTATCACGGGGGCCGGCGGTTGCGGCGGTGGTCCGGGCACCGGTGCCGGGGTCGCAGGCGGAACACCTGGTGGCGCCGGCTGCAGAATCCCGCAGCCCGCGAGCAGTATCCCGGCGAGGGCCCCGGCTAGCGCGCTCGATTCGAGAAGAACGAGGCGCCGGCTCAGTCTTCGCTGAGCCACACGTCCTGGAGCTTCTGGTTCGAGTAATGATTCGGCGGCGCCACGTAATTCTTCACCTTCGCCCAGTGCACCACGCTTCGCGCCCACCAGATACCCGGGATGTAGTACACGTGCCCGAGCACGATCTTCTCGATCTCGCCGATGAGCTTCTTCCGCTCCGCGGTGTCCAGCGCCCTCGACTGGCGCGTGAACAAGTCGTCGAGCCTCGGATCGGAGAACCGACCCCAATTGTTGGCGTCGCGCGTGGTGTACCGCTCGAGGAACTGGTCGGGGTCATCCATGAAGTTGAACGAGGGGTTGACGATCATCTCGAAGTTGCCCGTGTCACGGCCATCGGCGAACCACGCCGCCGACTCCAGCGGGCGGTGCTCGGCCTCGACGCCGATCTTGCGCCACTCCTGGACCACGAACGTGCCGAAGTCGATGTACGGAACCCGCACGTTGCGGTTCTTCAACACCACCTTGAGTCCGTTGGGGTACCCGGCCTCGGCCAGCAGCCGCTTGGCCTCGGCGCGATTCTTCTCCATGTCCTTCCCGAAGCCCGGGAACTTCTGCAGCTCGGCCTCCGACATCGACCACTGTGTCCCGGGACGCATCAGTCCGCCGACGTCCTTGAGGCTCGCGATCGGGTACAGTACGCGACTCGCGGTGTAGCGATCGATCCCGAGCGTCAGCGCTCTGCGCACGCGCTCATCGTTGTAGGGCTTGATCGTCTGGTTCACCGAGATGCCGAAGATGCCGGTGGCCGGGGTGTCCTGCACGACGACCTTGTCGCCCAGCTGCTTCCGGATCGCCTCGACCTCGGACAGCGGCAGGGTGCGGAACTCGATGTACGCGCGCCCTGAGCGAATGGCCGCCGCCCGGGCCGACGTTTCCGTGCTGACGAAGAACTTGTAGCCGTCGAGGTACGGCCGGTCCTTGATGAAATAGTCGGGATTCCGCTCGCCCTCGAACGTCGCGCCGGGCGTGCGGGTCTTGAACTTGAACGGCCCCGATCCGACGATGTTCGTCTTGAAGTAGTTCGGATCGTTGTCGAGGTACTTCTTCGGGTAAATGACGTTCCAGGGCGAGGCCAGGTTGTCCAGGAGCGACGCCGACGGGTGCTTGAGCTTGAACACGATTGTGGTCGCGTCGGGCGCCTCGATGCTGGCAACCGCCGCGTAGGTGTTCCGGCGGATACTGCGCACGCCCGCCGGCGGAAACACGATCTTCTCGTAGGTCGCCTTGACGTCCGCCGACGTCAGCGGCGAGCCGTCGTGAAACCGGATCCCCTGCCGGAGCTTGAACGTATACGTGAGTCCGTCGGGTGCGATCTTCCACTCGGTCGCGACGTCGCCGATGATCTTGGGGTAGTGGTAGGGATCGATCTGGAGCAAGGTGCTGTAGCACGGCGCGACCAGGTGGAGCGTGGCGAACGTCTCCTCCTGGTGCGGATCGAGGCTCGGCGCGTCGGCGGCGATCGCGGCGAGCAGTATGCCGCCGCGCCGCGGCGTGTCCGCCGCGCGCGCCAGAAGAGCGGACGCGATGACGGCGGCAACCGAGACTGCGGCTACGAAGCCAACGAGAGCGCGATGACTCGTCATCCTCTCAATCCTCGCTGAGCCAGAGCCCCAACGCTTATGGCTCTGGCCAAATGGTCGGGCGGTGGCCACGATCACGCCTCCGGCGGCCGAAGTCAAGCGCAGGGCGCGGAAGATACGTTCGCAGAACCCGACGCAGCCCGAGCCCGATTTTCCGGAGGAGCCGTTCCCGTTTCTGCGATGAGCGGCGGCGCGTCAAGTTGACGCGCTCGCCCCATCTGACGATGCCATCGTGGCGGCGTTCCTTCGTTCACCGGATGAGTGAGCGCGCCAGATCGATAGATCGAACGCAGTGCGTTTGGTACTCCCGTTGCTAATTCTTCGATGCAGAGGCGCGCGTAACTTGCCTCCGGAAAAGAGCTATCCGGAAAAGTGAGCTGCTCGCTAATCGCTCCCGCGCTGATTCTTACGCTCGCCGCCGCGATGGTGGTGGCGGGAAGACTTCCAGACTCGTTCGCCATTGCGACGGACGCGGTACCGCTGATGGTCTTCGGCGGGGGCGTCCTGTTCGGTCTTCTTACGCGGCGCTATCGGCTAGTGCTCGGAGTTGTCGTCCTCGCGCTGGCCGACGGCGCGCTCGTCAACTTCGGCGGCCGAGAGACGGCCGTCGCGGTCGCCGTTCTGCTGCCGCTCAACCTCGCCGTCATCGCGTGGCTCGGTCAGGAAATTCCCCTCGCCGGACGCGGTGCCGCGCTCTTCGGCATGGCGTTTCTGCAGGCGGGGGTCGTGACGCTGCTCCATCAGCCCGCGCTCGCGTCGCTCACCGCGTCGCTCGAGCAGCCGCTGGTCGAGGCGGATCTGAAGATCTGGACCGCACTCTCACAGATCGCCGTCCTCGCATTCGTCATGGCGCTGGGTCTGGCACTGGTGCGGTTCCTCGCGGTGGGCCGCCACCCAATGGCGGTCGGGGCGGTCTGGGCACTCGTCGCGTCGTTTCTCGCCCTCGACGAGCTTGGCTCCGGCGGCCCGACGCGAATCCACTTCGCCGCCGCCGCGCTGCTCCTCATCGTCGGCGCATCGCGGGAGCGCCGACGCGGGTACCACGTCGACGAGGTGACCGGCCTGCCGGCTCGCCTCGAGCTCAACAAGGCGCTCCGCCTGTTGAGTGGACGCTACACCCTAGCGCGGATAGAAATCGACGACCTCTCGGGCTTCCGCGAAACCCACGGGCCCGAGGCGGCCCGTCGCATGCTCCGGCTCGTCGCCACGGCACTCACGAAGGTGGGAGGACGAGGCCGCGCGTTTTACCTTGGTGACCAGACGTTCGCGGTTGTCTTCCAGCGCCTGCCGCAGCAGACGGCTACCGGTCATCTCGACGCCGTCCGGCGCGTGATCGAAACGTCGACCCTGGAAGTCGCGGTACCCGAGCCCAAGCGCCCCGGGAAGCCGACGCGCCCCGCCACGGCCAAGCAGACGGTATCCGTGACAATCAGCGTCGGTGTCGCCGAGTCCGACGGGGACGGCGCCGATCCCCACACGGTTCTGCGCGCCTCCGAACTCGCGCTGCACCGTGCCCAGGAGACCGCTCCAAAGCCTGTCTCCGTGTAATTCGACGGTGCCCGGCGGCGCTAATCGAACGGCGGTCTTCCTGCTACCAGACGCGAAACGACTTCAGCGCGGACGGCAAGAACGTCGGCTTCCCGAATCGGATCAGCTGCAGCGTGATGTTGTCCGGACCTCCACGCTCGTTCGCCAGCGATATCAGCTCCTCGCAGGCCAGGCGCGGTGGCCGGCTCACAGCCAGCTTGCGGATCTCCTGCGGCTTCACCTGGCGTGTGAGACCGTCGGTGCTGAGCACCAGCGTGTCCCCACGACAGAGCGCCAGCGGTCCTTGCACTTCGACGGTGAGGGCCGGGCCGAGCCCGAGGGCCCGCAGCACAACATGGGCGCTCGGGTGGTGCTCGGCCTCCGACGCGCGGAGCACGCCGTCCCGGACGAGCTCGGCGACCAGCGAGTGATCCTCGGTCAGCTGGCGGATCCGTCGGCCGCGGACGAGGAAGGCCCGACTATCGCCCGCGTGCGCCAGGAACGCGTCGTGGTCGCGGACGACCAGCGCGGTGAGCGTCGTCCCCATCGGCTCATCGCCCCCGGCGAGACGGCTCTCGCGGTAAACGGCCTCGTTCGCGATCTGGACCGACACGCGCAGCGAATCCGGCAGCGATTCTGATCGCCCGGGCGCGTAGTAGGCCGCGCGCAGCGCCTCGACCGCGACGCGGCTCGCCACGTCGCCGCGCGCCAGCCCGCCCATGCCGTCGGCCACGACGAAGAGACGCCCGCGCAAGGGGAGAAGCGCCGGGTCGTCCGGCTCGAAGGCGCCGAGGGAATCCTCGTTTCGCGCGCGGACCCGGCCGATGTCCGTGAGGCTGGCAAACGTGACGGTCGCTGCCCGACCGGCCCTGCGCATCAGTCCCGCCGGGACCGCGCCTCGCTCGTCTCGACGGAGCGGATGAGCGTGCGGACTGGTGGCGGCGCCTGACGGGCGCACAAGACCGTCGCGCCGTCCAGCGCAGCCAGTCGACGCACTTCCTCGCCGGCTCGCTCCGACCGACCCAGCGCGAAGTAAGCGAGCATCAGATGACACCGGGCGTCCACCAGCGACCGCAGCCGCACCGGCGTCGGGGACACTCCTTCGAGCTCGACCAGCGCCTGACCGAACCCGGTCACCGCTTCGCGGAACTGCGCGGCCTGGTAGGCGGTCTTGGCCTTGGCCATCGCCGCCTCCGGCGATCCGGAGTCGTTCTCGCGCCGGCCGTACTCGACCAGGGCCTGCGCCAGCGCGCGCTGCTCTCCGCCCCACTGATTTTTCTTGAGACTGTTGTAGGCCTCGGCGAGCGTCTGATGCACCTCGACCAGCTCCTCCACGCGGAGCCGATCGTCCTCGATCTGCTCGACGTCCCAGATGGCCTGGTGAAGCGAACGCACCGCACTCTCATAGTCGCCGGCGCGAATCTGGGTCCGCCCACGATCCAGATTGGCGCGCCGTTCGAGATCGGCGCCCGCCATTCTGTACTTGATGAACTTGACGCCCGGAAGATCTCGTGTGAGGTCCTGCATCGTGGCGCACCCGCCGCTCAGCAGACCGATGAGAACGACACGGGTGAGAACGCGGCGGAGGTTCACTGCTCGATGAACCTTCCATTGTTGAAGTCGTAGCTGAGCCGCAGCGGCGCATCGGGCGTGTGGCGAGTGCTGATCTTCAGCACTCGGTCCGGGCTGCGTTGTCCGTCCATCTCGAAGCGAACGCGATGGTCACCGATCGGGACGCGCAGGCATGCCATCGGCGTGTAGCCCGCGGACCGGTCGTCGACGTAGACCTCGGCGAACGGAAGCGCATTCACGCTGAGGCAACGGGACTCCTGCGACACCGCGGCTACGGGCTGAGCTGTCGGGGTGGTCGACACGACCGGGGAGGCTGGTCGTGTCATGGCCGCCGCCGGCGGCGGAGTTGCCGGTCGGGCCGTAGGCGTCGCGGGCGTCGTCACCGGGCGCGCCACCGGCTTCGGCTCACGCTTTTCGACGCGCGCCGGGATCGCGGTCCGAGGCGGGTCGCGGGGCTCCTGGGGCGTGCCGACGACGTGATTCGGCGCGGCCTGGGGCGTCACGGTCGCCGCGCGGGGCGCCGGGCGAGTAGTCGGCTCCATCTCTCGCTTGACGGCCGAGGCCGGCGCGGTGTTTCTGGGGACATCGGGCGCGCCCCGCAGAGCGGCCCATGTTACCGCCCCGAACGCCGCCAGAACCATCAGGCCAGCGGCGTAGCGCAGAGGCCGGGCGAGGACCCGCATCCGTCGCAGATCTCGCGCCACATCGAGAACGGTGCGGACGCTCCATCCACTCCATCCGCGCCGTTCGCCAGTCGCCGCCGTGCGCAGCGCACCGGCAAAGTCCGTCGCCGACGCAAATCGCGCCTCCGGCTCCTTGGTCAGCGCGTGTCGCAGGACTCGGTCGAGCGCCGGGGGGAGCTCGGCGTGGTGATAACGCACGGACGGCGCGTCGATGTTGACGATGCGGTAGAGCACGGCGGCGAGATCGGCGGCATTGAAGGGATTGACGCCGGTGACCGCCTCGTAGAGCACGACGCCGAGCGAGAACAGGTCGCTCCGCGGATCAGCGGCCTGGCCCCGGACCATCTCGGGCGACATGTACGCCGGTGTCCCCAGCATCGTCCCGGTCAGCGTGTGACTCGCGCCCAGGATGCGGGCCGTGCCGAAGTCGGTGACCTTCGTGACGCCGGGGCCGACGAGGATGTTTCGCGGCTTGATGTCGCGGTGGACCACTCCGTGTCGATGGGCATAGTCGAGCGCCGCGCATACTTGAAGGACAATTTCCACCGCCTCCGCCAGCGGCAGCGGCTGTCCGCCCAGCAGGAGATCGGCGAGCGTGCCACCTTCGATGTACTCCATGACCATGAACGGGCGGCCGTCGGCCTCTCCGACGTCGTGAACGGCGACGATCGCGGGATGCGTGAGCCGGCCCGCCGCCACGGCTTCCTGATGAAAGCGTTCCTTGAAGCCAACGCCCGATTCCTCGAGGGAGGTCAGCTCCGGGCGGAGGATCTTCAAGGCCACCAGACGATCGAGCTTGGGATCGAAGGCCTTGTACACGACGCCGCTCGTGCCCCGACCGAGCTCGGACACAAGTTCGTAGCGGCCGTAGTAAATCGGCGCGCGGTCGGCCGATCTTCGCGCGGCGGGTGATGTGTCGTCGATCATCGGACGTCGTCCTTGAACGTGAGCCGCAGTCCGCCGATTGTGATCTCGTCCCCATCGCGCAGCGTGACACGTCTCGTCGGCGCGTCGTTGACTCGCATGCGATACCACCAGGACGTGTTGCGCACCTCGTACTGCGCGCCGACGCGGCTGATATGCAGGTGATGTCGTGGACCGCGGCCGGCGACACGCAGATCGCAGTCTTCGCCTCGACCGATGACGACCGCACCGTCGGCGAGCCCGAACGTTCCCTCCTTGCCGTCGGCCTGCCAGCGCAGATGGGCCCGACGCTTCTCGACGATCGTCGCGCGGAGCCGAGCGAGCTCCTCCGGTCGCATCACGAGCGTGCGGCCGGGCTCGGCGTAGCCGGTGCGGGGAACATAGAGCAGCGGCGCCGGCTCGGTTGGCACGTGGTCGAAGAAGAGCGAAATCTTACCGACGGAGATCTCGTCGCCACGCTTGATCGGCGCCATGCCCGAGAGTGGCCGCCCGTTGAGAAAGGTGCCGTTCCCCGATCCAAGATCGCGGACGAACCACTGCTCGTCCTGGAGACGCAGCTCGGCCTGATGACGGGATACGGCGAGGTTGTCGATGACGACTTCGAGCCCCATCTCGCGACCCACCCGGATGACCGGGTGCTCGACGGGGTCGATGTCGTACACCTTCAACGCAGTCCGTTCGACGACCAGCGTCAGCTTTGGCACAGGCATGCCGCCCCACCCAGGTACCAGCAACAGATGGGCCAGACCTGCTCACACGGGGAAAGCGTTGCATCGTCGAGGGTTACCGACGGGTACCGGAGGCTCGCCGGAGTCGCGTGGACACGACGGGACCCGCTGCCCACCGGAAATGACACATTTCGTCTCTGCGGCCGCGGAACCGCGCCTTGACATTGGATAAGGGGCGGGCGCATACCCTCCGCGGGAGGACACGCCATGACGCACAGCCGCCGCGACATATTGAAGGGAACCGTTGCCATCGCCGCCGCTGCCGCCGTGGGCCATGTCGGAGTCCCCCGTCGAGCTCACGCCCAGGCCGGCCGTGGCGCTCGTATCGACGGTCTGCTGAAGCAGGCGGTGGATGCGAAGGACGTGCCCGGCGTCGTCGCGATGGCGGCGACCGACAAGGGCGTGTTGTACGAGGGCGCGTTCGGCCTGCGCGCGCTGGACGGCACGGCCGCGATGACGCCCGACACCGTCTTCCGCATCGCGTCGATGACAAAGGCCATCTCCACCGTCGCGGCCATGCAGCTCGTCGAGCAGGGCAAGCTCTCACTCGAGGGCCCGGTGCCAAACATCGACCCTACGCTCGGCTCGCCCACGGTTCTCGAAGGCTTCGACGCTGCCGGTGCGCCGAAGGTGCGCCCCGCGAAGGGACCGATCACACTGCGCCAGCTGCTGACCCATACCGCCGGATTCAGCTACGACATCTGGGACGCGGATACCGGGCGCTACATCAAGGCCACGGGGATGCCGAGCCGGGCCACCGGCAAGGTGGCGTCGCTCCGTCAGCCGCTGGTGTTCGATCCGGGTTCCCGCTGGCTGTACGGGATCAACATCGAGTGGACGGGCCGCCTCATCGAGGCGACGAGCGGGCAGACTCTCGAGGACTATTTCCGCGAGCGGATCTTCAGTCCGCTTGGCATGAAGGACAGTGGCTACGTCACGAGCCAGGAACAGCGCGCACGCCAGGCGCGGCTCCATACACGCCAGCCCGACGGCTCGCTCGCGGTGCAGCCGCTGGAGCCGGTGCCGGTGAAAGCCGAGTTCTGGTCGGCGGGCGGCCCGCTCTACTCGACGGCGCGCGACTACATCGTGTTCCTGCAAATGCTGCTGAACGGCGGCAGCCTCAATGGCGCGCGGATACTGAAGCCGGAGACCGTCGCGTTGATGAACCAGAACCACACGGGCAATATCCCGTGCGGCGTGCTCAAGACCGCGATGCCCGCCCTGTCGAACGACGTCAACTTCTTCCCCGGCGCGGACATTCGGTGGGGCCTCGGCTACATGATGAATTTGCAGGCCGGGCCCAACGGCCGCAGCGCCGGCACGTTCAGCTGGGGCGGCCTCTACAACACGTACTACTGGCTCGATCCAGCGAAGAAGGTCGCCGGCCTGATCATGACTCAGATCCTGCCGTTTGCCGATACGAAAGCCGTGAAGCTCTACGGCCAGCTCGAGGCGGGAGTCTACGAATCGATGAAATCGGCCTAGCGGCGGGTCTGGTGATGACGACGAAACCCGCGCAGCAGTCTGTGGAGATGATCCTCGTTCGCCAGCTGGCGAGCTACCTTTTTGTGCCGGTGCTGGTCTTCGACACCACGGAGACTGTCATCTTCTACAATGAGCCGGCTGAGCGGATTCTCGGGGTGCGCTTCGAGGAGACCGGTCGCATCGACCGCGAGGAGGCCGATCGGCTCGCCGAGCTGAGCGTCGATCCCAGCGCGGGTCCCGACGACCTGGAACGCCCGCTGGAAACAGCCCTACGGCAGCGGCGTCCCGCGCACGCCCGCCGCTGGCTGCTGCGCCGGGCTGATCGCGTGCGGCTTCAGGTCGAGCTGACGACATTTCCCATCATCGACCATGAGGAGCGCCTGCTCGGAGCCATGGCGATGTTCTGGGAGCACCACGAGCCATGAAGGTCACGCCCTATGGCGTCCGCGGCTCCTTGGCGGCGCCGGGCCCGGCCACCGCGCGCTATGGCGGCAACACCTCGTGTGTGCGTGTGACGGGTCCGGACGGCACGGTGATCGTCCTCGACGCTGGAACGGGGATTCGAGCGCTCGCGCTCGAGCTGCCCACGACGCTTTCCCGCGTGGACGTGCTGCTGACCCACCTTCACATGGACCACATCATCGGGCTGGGGTTCTTCGGTCCCCTCTACAACTCCGCCATGGAGGTCCATATCTGGGGACCGGCCAGCGCCACGCTGAGCCTGGAAGCGCGCTTGCGTCGATACCTCGCTCCACCCCTGTTCCCGGTGCTGCTGCGGGATCTTCCGTGCCGACTCGAGCTGCACCACACGGGCCGTAGTCGCTTCTCGATCGGGCCATTTCAGATCCGGGCCGCGCGCATCTGCCACCCGGGGCCCACGGTAGGCTACCGGATCGAGACGGAAACAAGCTCGCTCGCCTATCTTCCCGATCACGAGCCCGCACTCGGGACGCGTCGCTTTCCCGTCGACCCGGAATGGACTTCAGGCTTCGAGCTCGCGCACGACGTCGATCTGCTCCTGCACGACGCGCAATACACCCGAGAGGAATATCCCGGGCACGCCGGTTGGGGACACAGCACGATGCACGACGCCCTCGCCTTCGGCCAGCTGGCCGGCGTCAAGCATCTGGCGCCGTTCCATCACGACCCCGGACGCGACGACGCGGCGCTCGACAAGGCCCTCGATGCCGCTGTCGCCGAGGTCAAGCCCGACTTTCCGGTGACGCCGGCGGCCGAGGGGCGAAGCTTTGATCTCGGGAGCGCGTGACTCGCGGGTGCTCTGTCATCAGAAGGAGGAATAGACATGGCAAGGATCAAGAAGGTCGGGCATGTTGTGCTGGGGGTGCGAGATCCCGCGCGGTCGATCAAGTTCTACACCGAAGCCCTCGGCATGGAGCTGGTCAACGTCCTCGACGAGATTCAGATGGCCTTTTTTTCGTTCGGCGAGCGCGACCATGACATCGCGGTGATCAAGGTGCCCGACGAGCAGCCGGTCGGCAGCAGCGGCCTGGCCCATACGGCCCTAGAGATCGAAGGAGGTGAAGAGCAGCTTCGCGAGCTGTACGACCGGCTCAAGCGCTGTGGCGCCCGCGTGGAGTTCACCACCGACCACGTCCTCACCAAGAGCGTCTATTTCTTCGACCCGGACGGCAACCGCCTGGAGATCTTCTCCCAGGAACTGCCCAGCGCCAGGGCTAAACAGTACCTACACGACGCGCGGGCCGCCGCGGACGTCATGCGGCCGCTGGATCTCGAGACGACGACTCCGTAGGCGTAATCGCCGGGAACCGCCGACGAAGCCCGCTACCGCATCAAGCGACGAGGAAGAAGCACCAGGAAGGCATCCTTGTGCTCGCCGCAGTTGCCACAATGCGCTTGGTGGCTGGTGATTCCAAACTTGGCGAGGTATGCATCAATAGCCTCGACCGGCTCGCCATATAGTTGGCTGAGACAGTCGACACAATAGCCCGCGCGAACGGGCTGCCGACTGAGGAACTTGCCGGATGGATCACGCTTTGTGCTTCCGGTCTCTTCCATGGAATTCCACCGTTATCACCGCAAGTATCATCTCGGCGAGCACTCCGTCATGCCGCTTCTCGCCACACTCGCACTCGGACACAAGTAGAGGGCTGCTCCCGGTAGAATCCCGCAGTCAGCCAGCAAGCTATAGGCACGCCCCTGCAGAATGATGTCGGCAGCTCTACTATCTCGTGACGGACGGCATCGAACGCAGCTCCAGCTGGAACCGCGGCCTAGTCAGCAGAGCCGCGACCGCCGCGCGCAGGTCCCCGAAGGCGGCGAGTGAAGATCAGCTCGCGCGCTCCCGCTTCCGGCGGCGGCCGACGGCCCGTAGCCTCTACGCGAACGACCTGACCGCTACTTCGAACGCCAAAGGTTGACGGGCCCGGCCGAGGTCACGCCGGTCAGCCTGTCCTGGCCGACTCGGAGATCGGAGAACGTCTCGGTCGCGAGCGACAATTTCAGTAGCCCACCCTGCATAGTGCCCTTGACCGGGCCCGAGAGTTCCGGATGCGCGGCGACGGTCACGTTGCCCGTCACGTCGGTCCCGCTCTGGTCCAGCGACAGAGAGACGGGCAGCTCGGTACCGCCACTTCCGAGAGTTCCCGACCACTGGCCGGTAACGTTGGCGGTTGGGGCGCTCGCCGCGACCCTCTGCTCTTCCCTGGTGGCCGCGCACCCGAGGGTAGCGACGCAGAACAGTGCGAGAAGCACAACCGTGGTTGCTTTCATCGTTTATCCCTCCATGTAACCCAGCCCACTGTCAACAAGACGCCCTCTGATCTCGGTTTCCGCCCAGGCTCGCTCTTGAGCAATGGGACCTTTGGCCTATCGGGTCCGTCCGTTTAGAGTGGTTCCGCGCAAAATCGCCAGGGGCCTTCTTCGCTTCACGGTGCGGAATTCTCCGACCGCGCGCGGGGAGTACTCGCTGACACCTCGGTCCGCGAGCTCTGTAGCATCCTCGCCGACTTCCTGCGTCGAGGCCCGCGAGATGATGCCCGACGCCGACCAAGTGCTCGCTAGTGCCTCGGCGGACACTCGCGCCTTAGCCCGCGTCCGCGGCCTTCGTTGCACGTCCGGCCGATACCGTGATACTCCGGTCTTCCGAAATCGATTCGATCGGTCGAACTCAGAGTGGAGGCCGGAGATGAGTCGATGTCGCACAGCGGTCGTCCTGGTTGCCCTGCTCGCGGGCGCGACGGCGCAGGCCCAAGAAACTCCGGTGCGAGGCGGCACCCTGGTCGTCGCCATCTCCGCGGATCCCGGCCATCTGAACCCCGCCATCACGACCAGCGGCGCGACGCATGCGGCCGCCGAGCTGCTCTACAACGGGCTGCTCGGGCGCGACGAGCGCGGCGAGCCTGTGCCCGATCTCGCCGAGAGCTGGACGATCGAGCAGTCGGGCGCCGTCTATCGCTTCCGACTACGCGACGGCGTCAGCTGGCACGACGGCACGCGCTTCACCGCCGGCGACGTGAAATTCACGTTCGACGAGGTCCTGCTCAAGTTCCATGCTCGTACGAAGGCGTCAATGGGCGGCGTGTTAGCCAGCATCGAGGCTCCCGACGACCGCACGGTGGTCTTTCGCTTCAAGCACCCCTACGCACCATTGCTGCAACAGCTCGATGCGACCGAGGCGCCCATCGTCGCCCGACACGTCTACCAGGCCAGCGATCCACAGGCGAATCCGGCGAACGCCAGCCCCGTGGGCACCGGGCCATTCAAGTTCGTCGCCTATCGCAAGGGCGCGGAAATCCGCCTCGCGCGTAATCCGAGCTATTTCAGGCGCGGAGTGCCCTACTTCGACGAGCTCGTCATGCGCGTGATTCCCGACGACGGGACTCAGGTGCTGGCCCTCGAGAATGGTGAGGTGGACTACCTTTGGGGCGTGCCCGGCCCGCAGCAGAGCCGGCTCCAGGCCGACAACCGGTTCCGAATGGCGCAGACGTCGTATCACCCGGGCGGCTCGAACTGCATCATGACCATGAGCTTCAACCTCGACCGACCGGTCCTCAAGGACCTCCGCGTGCGCCGGGCGATCGCGTTGGCGCTCGATCGCGACGCATTCCTACGCCAGATCCTCTTCGGCGAGGGCAAGGCGGCCACGGCGCCAATCTCGAGCGAGATTCCCTGGGCACACGCCAGCGGTCTTGCGATGCCCGCGTTCGATCGCGTCGAGGCCCAGCGACTACTCGACGCCGCCGGCTGGAAGAAAGAGCGTCAAGGCACGCGGACCGCGCGGGGTGTGGCGGGCGTCATCGATGGCACGCGCTTGGCGATCGACTTCCTCCACTTTCCGACGTTCGCCAAATACGGCGAGCTCATACGACAGTATCTAGGGGCGGTCGGCATCGAGCTAATCCAGCGCCCACTCGAGCCCGCGGTGTTTGCACCGACGGTATTCAAGGATCGGGCGTTCGACACCAACGTGATCTCGTATTGCAACGGGCCCGATCCCGAGATTGGCGTGCGCCGGATGTACCACTCGTCTCAGATCGGGCCGGCACCGTTCACCAACGCGGCCGGGTATCGCAACGACCGTGTCGATGCGCTCTTCGACCAGGGCGCCAGGACGGTCGAGCGCGAGAAGCGCACGCCGATCTACCGCCAGATCCAGGAGATCGTCGTCCAGGATCTCCCGTACGTGTGGCTGGTGGAGACGCCGACGACACGCGCGTGGTCCGCTCGATGCGGCGGGTTTCGGGCCTGGACGGGGCTCTTCGCGGAGACGGCATTCTGTAAGCCATAGCCGATGACCGCGCGCTACCTACTGCGGCGTCTCGCCCAGGTCGTCCCGGCGGTCGCGGGCATTCTGGTCATCACGTTCGTCGCGGTGCACACCGCACCCGGCGATCCGGTGCTGGCTCTCGCCGGCGAGCACGGAGACGCCGTGTACTACGCTTTCATCCGCGAGAAATTCGGACTCGACCGACCGCTGCCCGAGCAGCTCTTGGTCTATGTCGGCCGCGTCATCAGCGGCGATCTCGGGCTCTCGTTCGTGCACGGCCGTCCGGTCGCCGCCGTCGTTGCTGAGAGGCTACCAGCGACGCTCCTCCTGATCGGCACGGCGCTGGTGTTGTCGACCACGACCGGAGTCGCGCTGGGCGTCCTGGCCGCTCGGCGCGCCGGGCGACCCTCGGATCTGGCGTTACGTACGGGAGCGCTCCTTGCTCACGCGATGCCCTCGTTCTGGCTCGCCCAGATGGCCGCGATCGTCCTCGCGCTGGGCACCGGCTGGTTCCCCGTGCAGGGACTCACGGATGCGCGCCGCGCGTTCACAGGCTGGCGATACGCGCTCGACGTGGCTCACCATCTCGTCCTGCCCGTGCTGGTGCTTGCGGCCGGCGAGCTCGCCCTGACGACACGGCTCGTCCGTACGGGCGTTCGCGAAGCACTCGCGACAGACTACGCGCGGACGGCCCGAGCCAAAGGACTGCCGGAACGAAGCGTCGTCCGCCACGCCCTCCGAAACGCGCTGCTCCCGATCGTGACCGTGATCGGCAGCCGCGCCGGTCTAGTCGTCACCGGCGCGGTTCTCGTCGAGACGGTGTTCGCCTGGCCTGGACTGGGACAACTCCTGCTGTCGTCCATCCAGACACGAGACGTCCCGGTGCTGCTGGGTCTGTTCCTGCTTACCTCGGTGTCGGTCATCGCCGCTAATCTCCTGACGGATCTAGCCTATGTGTGGCTCGATCCGCGTATTCGGTACGAGTGACGTGATGTTCAGGACGCCGGGAGGCGCCGTCGGCCTTGTCCTCACCCTCGCGCTCATTGCGCTGGCTATCCTCGCCAACTCGCTGGCGCCGGCCGACCCCTTTGCCTCTGTCGCCCAGCCGCTGTCACCGCCGTCGCGCGCCCACTCCTTCGGCACCGACGATCTCGGTCGCGACGTGCTGACGGGAGTCATCCACGGGGCACGTACATCGTTGCTGGTCGCGGCGAGCGTCACGGCACTCGCCGCCCTCATCGGCATCAGCGTCGGAGCGCTAGCGGGCTATCGGGTCGGCGTCGTGGACGACGCCTTGATGCGAGTGACCGATTTCGTTCTTATCATGCCGCGATTCTTTCTGGCCGTCGTCGTGATCGCATTGTTCGGCGCAGGGATCGATCGGCTGATCCTGGTGCTCGGCCTCACGTCCTGGCCGGCCATCGCTCGCGTGGTGCGCGCGCAAACGCTGTCGCTCGTCCGTCGCGAGTTCGTCGATGCGGCACGTGCCCTCGGCGCGACGGACACTCGGGTGTTGCTGCGTTATGTGCTACCGGGCGCGCTGCCCCCCGCGCTCGTGGTGATCTCCATGAACGCGGCCGGCGTGATCCTGCTGGAGGCTGGACTGAGCTTCATCGGGCTTGGGGACCCGAGCCGGATGAGCTGGGGCTACCTCGCAAACAATGCTCAGCGATTCCTGCGCGTGGCCTGGTGGGTCGCGGTGTTTCCGGGCGCCGCAATCGCGCTCGCGGTGCTTGGCCTGAATCTGCTGGGCGACGCTCTCAACGACCGGCTTGACCCGCGCGCGCCCCGTCAGACATGAGCAGGTCGTCAGCCAGACCGTGAATGGCCGCGACGCTCGGCGACGCCAGCTCGTGCTCGATGAGCACCACCCCCCGCTCGTCCGCCGCAACGACCGCGTCGTCGTAAAGCACGATCGTCGCGATCGGCAAGCTGTGGCGCCTGCTCACCGTGCGATGATTCGCGCCAGGCAGAGTACAGGAGGAAGCGCGATGCCGGGAGTACGTGACCGAGTCGCCGTCGTCACCGGAGCCGCCAACGGTCTGGGCCGCGAGATCGCGCTGCTGCTCGCGCGCGAGGGGGCGCGCGTCGCGCTGGGCGACCTCGACGCCGCGGGGCTGGACAAGACCACGGCCGCGATCACCGCGGCCGGCGGCGCCGCCGTCGCCGTCGCGGGAGATCTCACCGAGGAGGCGCCGGCCAACCGGCTGATCGCCGCGTGCGTCGAGCGCTTCGGGCGCATCGACATCCTCGTAAACGATGTGGGCGGCAGCCGCAACGCCAAGATCTGGGAGATGAAGGTGGAGGACTGGGACTTCGTACTACGCCTGAATCTCCGTCCGACGTTCCTGTGCACGCGCGCGGCGGTGCCGCACATGATGCGCCGGCGCAGCGGCCGCATC
>JBKPCO010000121.1:0-20069 GCA_046727415.1 Candidatus Methylomirabilota bacterium | reverse complement strand
CTCGCGCGCGTGCTCGCGGGTCTGGGAATCGCGCGCGGCGACCGTGTCGGCATCGTGCTCCCGCAGCGCCCGGAGACCGCGGTCGCGCATCTCGCCGCCTACAAGCTGGGCGCGGTCGCGCTGCCCCTCTCGACGCTCTTCGGTCCGGATGCACTCGAGTACCGCCTGCGCGACGCCGGCGCCCGCGTCATCGTCACCGACGCCGAGAACCTCGAGCGCGTGCTGGCCGTCGCCAAGGGGCTTCCGGAGCTCGCACGGGTGATCTACGTCGATCCGGCCGACGCCGACGGCGTGGTCGAGTATCCGCGCGCGCTCGACGGAATCCCCGACTCGTTCCATCCCGTCGCGACCGCGGCGGAGGATCCGGCGATCCTCATCTACACGTCGGGGACGACGGGCCCGCCGAAAGGCGCGCTCCACGCCCACCGCGTGCTGCTTGGCCACCTGCCGGCGATCGAGTTCTATCACGAGTATTTCCCGCAGCCGGGCGACCGCCACTGGAGCCCGGCGGACTGGGCGTGGGCCGGCGGGCTCCTGGACGTGCTGCTTCCGAGCTGGCATTACGGCGTGACGGTTGTCGCGCATCGCCCGAAGAAGTTCGACGCCGAGCGCGCCTTCGACGTCCTGGCCCGCCATCGAGTCCGGAACACGTTCCTCGTGCCGACGATGCTGAAGATGATGCGGGCGGTCGGCGACCCGCGCGGCCGCTGGCAACTCGCGCTGCGCTCGATGTTCACGGGCGGCGAGGCGGTCGGCGAGGAAGTCATCCACTGGGCGCGCGAGGCGCTGGGCGTCACGCCCCACGAGGGCTTCGGCCAGACCGAGGTGAACCTGGTGCTGGGTAACTGCTCTCTCCTGATGCCCGTCAAGCCGGGGTCGATGGGACGGTCGATTCCCGGTCACGTGGTCGACGTCGTCGACGAACGGGGCCGGCCCGTCCCGGCCTGTGAGATCGGCGAAGTCGCCGTGCAGCGCCCCGACCCTGTCATGTTCCTGCGCTACTGGAACAACGAGACGGCCACGCGCGAGAAGTTCGTGGCTGACTGGGCCCTCACCGGCGACCTGGCCCGGAAGGACGCGGACGGCTACTTCTGGTTCGTCGGGCGCAAGGACGACCTGATCTCGAGCGGCGGCTACCGGATCGGCCCGGGCGAGATCGAGGACTGTCTGCAGGGTCACCCCGCAGTCGCGCTGGCGGCGGCCATCGGCGCGCCCGATCCGGTTCGCGGCGAGGTGGTCAAGGCGTTCGTGCAGCTCCGCGAAGGCGTCCGGGGAACGCCCGAGCTCGCGGGCGAGCTCCAGACGCACGTACGCACGCGTTTGTCGGCGCACGAGTACCCCCGTGAGATAGAATTCATCGAGACCTTGCCAGTGACGACGACGGGCAAGGTGAAGCGCGCCGACCTGCGGCAGCTCGAGCGAGCGCGGCGTAAGATGGAGACCTGAGATGGCCTACGACTACAAGAAGCACTTCGGCGAGATCACGCTCACCCAGGACCTGACGACCCTGCCCGAGGAGCGCACGTGGCGTCTGGCCGCGCCCGAGCGCGACGCCGAGCCGCACCAGATCGTGCTCTACCTCGGCTGCAACGTCCTGCGCACCTCCCACATGGTTCGCACGGTCACCGCCATCTTCGACCGGCTCGGCCTGGACTACGTCGCGGTCGGCGGCCCCACGTACTGCTGCGGCATCGTCCATCACCGTAACGGCGACACCGCGGCGTCCGGCGGCATGAACGAGCGCACGGTCGAGCTCTTCCAGCGCTACAAGCCGGAAGAGGTCGTCATGTGGTGTCCGTCGTGCATGTACTTCTACGACGAGATCCAGAAGTTCCCCTGGCCGTTCCCGGTGCGCCACACGACGGAGTTCCTGGCCGACCGCCTCTCGTCGATGCAGTTCACGCACCGGGTCGACCGGCCGGTCGCGCTCCACTACCACTCGCAGAGCGCGCCGCGCCTGCGCGAGGGCGCCGCGGCGCGCCGCCTGCTCGAGGCCGTGCCGGGCCTCCGCCACGTTGAGGTCACGCCCGAGCCGCGGTTCGGGCGTCTGTGCACCGCCGACGTCCAGGCCCAGCTCGGTCAGCCGGTCTGGGACGCGCTGATCCGCGACGAGATCGGCCGGGCGCGCGCCGGCGGCGCCGAGATCCTGGCGACGATCTATCACGGCTGCCAGCGGCTCATCTGCGGCTTCGAGTCCGAAGGCGCGATCACGATCGAGCACTACCTCTCGGTCTTCGCGCGCGCCCTCGGGATCGAGTTCGAGGATCGCTATAAGAAGTTCCGCCTCTGGCAGGATCCGGAGCGGGTTCTTGCCGAGTCGACGCCGTGCCAGACGGCGAACCACGTCGATCCGGCGCGCGCGCGGGAGCTCGTCGAGAAGACGTTCGGACGGATTCCGGTCGCGCCGAGCGGGGGAGCCGCAGCTTCCTAGCTGCGGCGCCGGGCTCGCGGTCGCGAAACCCACGTGGAGATCGGGCTCTTCACCGAGTTCGAGTGGCGCCCGGGCGCCGACGAGGCCCAGGCGTTCGACGAGTCGCTGGCCCAGGTGGCCGCCGCCGAGGACCTCGGCTACGACGCGGTGTGGCTCGCCGAGCTGCACTTCCAGAAGGAGCGCTCGGTCCTGTCCTCGCCACTCGTCGTCGGCGCCGCGATCGCCGGCCGCACGAAGCGCCTGAAGATCGGCTTCGCCGTGCAGGTGCTGCCGCTCATCCATCCGCTCCGCCTCGCCGAGGACGTCGCGACGCTCGATCACCTGAGCAAGGGGCGGCTCGACTTCGGCGTGGGCCGGAGCGGGCTCCCCGGTCACTACACGGGCTTCAACATTCCGTTCGACGAGAGCCAGGAGCGCTTCGACGAGACGCTCGAGATTCTCCTGAAGGCGTGGACCGAGGACCGGTTCACGTACGAGGGCAAGTACTTCCAGTTCCACGACGTGTGCGCCGTGCCCAAGCCGTTCCAGAAGCCGCACCCGCCGCTGCGTGTCGCCGCGACGTCGGAGGAGTCGTATGCGGCCGTAGGCCGGCGCGGGCTCCCGATCTTCCTGGCGGTTCGGACGTCGAGCATCAGCGAGCTCGAGCGCTACGTGGGCGCATATCACGCCGCGTGGCGCGCGGCGGGCCACCCCGGCCGCGGCGAGGTCAGCGCGATCATGCCGGTCTACGTCGCCGAGACGGAGCGCGCCGCGCGCGAAGAGACGGAGGCGAGCGCCCTCCGCTTCTACCGCTCGGTCGGCGAGGCGCTCCTGGCCGGGCCGCGCCAGGCGGCCGGCCACCGCCTGAAGACCATGAGCTTCGACGAGGTGCTGAAGGACTTCGCCGTCTACGGCACCGCCGAGCGCGTGGTCGATCGGCTCGAGGAGCTGCGCGCAGTCATCGGCTTCACGAAGCTCGCCGTCTGGATGAACGTCGGCTCGCTCGTGCCCCACGCGCGCGTCCTCGCTTCGATGCAGCGCTTCGCCGAGCACGTCGCTCCGCGACTCGGGTAGCGCCCTCCCTTCGACGGCGCCGCGATCCCTCTGATAAGCTCTCCGGCGTGTCACCGACAGAAGCGCCGCTGCTGCTTGCCGCGCGCCGCCAGCCGACTTCGTACACGCCGATATGGCTCATGCGGCAGGCGGGCCGTTACCTGCCGGAATATCGCGCCATGCGCGAGCGCTACGGGTTTCTCGAGCTTGCGCGAAATCCCGAGGCCGCGGCGGAGGTCACGCTGCAGCCGATCGCGCGGCTCGGCGTCGACGCGGCGATTCTCTTCGCCGACATCCTGCTGATCGTCGAGCCGCTCGGCGTCGGGCTCGAGTTCGCCAGGGGCGAAGGACCGGTGATCCATCGCCCCGTCCGCGACGAGGCGGCGGTGGCGCGGCTGCCGCGCGTCGACGTCGAAGCGGCGGTGCCGTTCGTGTTCGAGACGGTGCGCCGCGTGAAGCGGACGCTCGCCGGCAAGGTACCGCTCATCGGCTTCGCGGGCGCGCCGTTCACCGTTGCGTCGTACATCGTCGAGGGTGGGCCCTCGCGCGACTACGTCTTCACCAAGCGCCTCATGTACGAGGAACCCGAGGGCTGGAACCGGCTCATGGGCATCCTGGTCGACGCGACCGCGCGGTATCTCAACGGCCAGATCGCCGCCGGCGCCGAGGCGGTGCAGATCTTCGACTCCTGGATCGGCGTGCTGGCGCCGGACGACTACCGCACGTTCGTGCTGCCACACACGCGCGCGCTCATCCGCGCGCTTTCGCCGGGGACGCCGGTGATCCACTTCGGCACGGGCACGGCGTCGCTCCTGTCCTCGATGCGCGCGGCGGGCGGCGACGTGATCGGTCTGGACTGGCGCGTCGATCTCGACGCGGGCTGGGCGGCTGTGGGCCACGACGTGGCGGTGCAGGGCAACCTCGACCCGGTGGTGCTCCTGTCGAAGCCCGCCTACATCCGCGAGCGGGTGAAGGACATCCTGGGCCGCGCCGGCGGCCGCCCGGGCCACATCTTCAATCTCGGTCACGGGATCCTCCCGCAGACTCCGGTCGAGAACGCCCGCGCGCTGGTCGAGATCGTCCACGAGCTGTCCGATCGCCGATGAGCGGCGTCGACTCGGTGCTGCTGGTCGCCTTCGGTGGACCGACGGCGGCCCACGAGATCCGGCCATTTCTCGAGATCGTCACTCGCGGACGGAACATTCCCGCCGAGCGCCTCGAGGAGGTCGCGCACCACTACGAGCTGATGCCGGGCAGCCGCTCACCGCTGGCCGATCGGACGTTTTCCCAGGCGCGCGCGCTCGAGCGGACGCTGGCGCACGGCGGACCCGCGTTGCCCGTGTTCGTCGGCATGCGGAACTGGCACCCGTTCCTGCACGAGACGCTCGCGGAGATGGCGGGCAAGGGCGCGCGGCGCGCGCTGGCCATCATCCTGTCACCGCTCCGTACGGAAGCCTCGTGGGAGCGCTACATGCGGGACGTCGCCGAGGCCCGGGCGCGCCTCGCGGGGGCGCCGGAAGTCGAGTTCGCGCCGCCGTGGTTCGAGCATCGCGGCTTCGTGGCGGCGGTGGCGGATCGCGCTTGCGCGGCGTTCGCCGAGATCCGGCACGAGGACCAACCGCGGGCGCCGCTCGTGTTCACGGCCCACAGCGTCCCGCTCGCGATGGCGGAGGCCTCGCCGTACGTGTCTGATTTGACCGCGGCGTCCCGCGCGGTGGCCGACCGGCTCGGCCACCCGAGATGGTCGATCGCCTATCAGAGCCGGAGTGGAAGCCCGCGCGAGCCGTGGCTCGAGCCGGACGTGACGGCAGTGCTCCGCCGGCTGGCCGCCGACCGCGAGCCGCACGCGGTGGTGGTGCCGATCGGCTTCGTCTGCGATCACGTCGAGGTGCTGTACGACCTCGATGTCGAGGCGCGGCGGGTGGCCGAGGCCGCCGGGATCAAGTTTCACTGCGCCGCGGCCGTGAACGATCATCCCGAGTTCATCGCGATGCTGGCCGATCTGGTTCGCGGCGGCGCACGATGAGACGCCGCAAGCCGACATGGCCGCGCTGAAGCTCGCCGTCGTCGGCGGAGGCGTGACCGGACTCGCGGCGGCACACCGCGCGGTGGAGCTGTCGCGCGAGCGGGCCGTCGAGCTCGACCTCACACTTCTGGAGGCGCGCGACCGGCTCGGCGGCACCATCGCCACCGAGCGCGCCGGAGGGTTCCTCGTCGAGGCCGGCCCGGATTCGTTCCTGTCCGAGAAGCCGTGGGCACTCGATCTCTGCCGCCGCCTCGGCGTCGAGGATCGGCTCGTCCGCACCGACGATCGGTTCAGGAAGGTGTTCGTGTGGCGCGCCGGAGGCCTGCACCCGCTGCCGGACGGGTTCCAGCTTCTCGCGCCGACGAAGCTCGGCCCGTTCGTGAAGTCCGGGCTCTTCTCGTGGCGCGGCAAGCTCCGGATGGCCCTCGATCTCGCCCTGCCGCGGGGCACGATCGACGACGAGAGCCTGGGCGCCTTCGTTCGGCGAAGGCTCGGGCGCGAGGCCCTGGACCGGGTCGCCCAGCCGCTGGTCGCTGGCATCTACACGGCCGATCCCGACGATCTCTCACTGACCGCGACGATGCCGCGCTTCGGCGAGCTCGAGCGGCGCGAGCGGTCGATCATCCTGGGGCTCTGGCGGGCCGGCCGCAAGGCGCCCATGACCGGGACGAGCGGCGCGCGCTGGAGCCTCTTCGTGACCTTCGCGAACGGCATGGAGGAACTGGTCTCCGCGCTGGCGTCACGCCTGCCGCCGGGCGCCGTGCGGGTCAAGCACCGCGTGGACGGCATCGAGCGTCACGGTCGCGGCTGGCGCCTCGGCGGGGGTCTCGGGCCGCCGGTAGAGGCCGACCGGGTCATCGTCGCAGCCGAGTCGTACACGGCCAGCCGTCTCTTGCGCTATGCCGACCCGGCGCTCGCCACGCTGCTCGGCGAGATCCCCTATGCGTCCTCGGCGACGGTGACGCTCGGCTACCGCCGCACCGATGTGCCGGGTCCGCTCGACGCGTTCGGCTTCGTCGTGCCGCGCACGGAGGGCCGCGCACTGCTGGCCTGCACGTTCTCGAGCGTGAAATATCCCGGACGCGCCCCCGAGGGACACGTGCTGCTCCGGTGCTTCGTGGGCGGCGCGATGAACGAAGACATTCTCGGATCGGACGATGGCGCGCTGGCTCTGACCGCACGAGACGAGCTGCGGCAAGCGCTCGGCGTGACCGTCGAGCCGGTGCTGACGCGCATCGCGCGCTGGCCCAAGGCGATGCCGCAGTACCAGGTCGGCCACTCCGCCCGCGTCGAGGCGCTGGAACGATGCGCCACGATGCTCCCGGGTCTCCATCTGGCCGGCGGCGCGTATCGCGGCGTCGGCATCGCTGATTGCGTTCGCTCGGGCGAGGAGGCCGCCGATCGCGCTCTCGGCGCTTCCTGAGCGATAAGCGGACGCCACGGCGGCGAGGTCAAACCGTCTCGATCGCCCCGAGCCGGCGCAGCTCCTCGATCCGCTCCTTCGAGTAGCCGAGCACATCACCGAGAATCGCGCGCGTGTGCTCTCCGACGCGGTAGGGCGCCGGGCCGCGTGGCGCCACGGGCCGGTGGTCGACGTGAAACGGCACGGCCGTGATGCGCACGGCGCCGCGCCCGGGATGGGCGATCGAGGGAAATGCCTGGCGCTCGGCCAGGTGCGGATGGGCGATGACCTCCGCGGGCGAGAGCACGGTGGCGGCGGGAACCCGCGCGGCGGTGAGCGCCCTCACGGCTTCCTCGACCGTCTTGAAGCAGTCGAGAAAATCACAAATGATCGGTTGCAGCTCGGCCCAGTTCTCGCGGCGCCCCGCCGGCGTGGCGAAGCGCGGGTCGTTCTCGAGCTCGGGCCGCCCCATCATCGCCACCATCCGTGACCAGAGCTGCGGCGCCCCCACCGTCTGCATCGCGACGTGGCGGCCGCCGATGCCGTGCACGATCATGCCGGGGCGCGGGCCCGGATAGTCCTTGCTCGCATTGAGGATCCCTCCGTAGTTGATGTCCTCGGCGCCCACCAGGCACTCGAGCATTGAGACGTCGAGATAGGCGCCGCGGCCGGTCCGCGCGCGGCGTACGAGCGCGGCCAGGATGGCGCCGAACGCGTGCGTGCCGGCGAGCACGTCGGCCGCCTGCAGATAGCCGGGCCGCGGCGCCGGATCGGTCTGCTGCTCCAGGTACATGATCCCCGACATGGCGTTGACGATGTGGTGGAAGGCCGGCTGCAGACGGAGCGGCCCGCTCTGGCCGAAGCCGGAGATCGAGCAGTACACGATGTCGGGTTTCACGGCCGAGAGCGCGGCGTAGTCGCAGCCGAGCTTCGCGACGACGCCCGGCAGGAAGTTCTCGACGACCACGTCGGCGGCGCGGGCGAGGTCGAGCACGACCTCGCGTGCCTTGTCGTGCGAGAGGTCGAGCGCCAAGCTCGACTTGCCGGCGTTGATCCGGATGAAGTACGTACCCTGGTCGGTGCGCCCCTCTTCCATCTGCGCGTGACCGCGCCGCGTGTCGTCGCCTTCGCCCGGACGCTCGATCTTGATCACCCGCGCGCCCAGGTCCGAGAGCAGGCGCGTGCAGTACGGGCCGGCAAGCACGCGCGTGAAATCGAGGACGGTGACGCCGCCCAGCAGCGGGTCGTCTGAGCCCGGCATGGACTAGCTCCTTTGGGTCTCGCCTTCGCGCATTCGGTCCATTAGTCTAGCAGCCGTGCTCGAGGTGGTGACGATGAAGGAAATCGACGCGATCTTCGCGGTGACCGACGCGCTCGGCATCCACCGCGAGTCGCTGGTGATCCCGCTCGGCCCGGCCGCGCCCGGCCGCGTCCGGCGGTTGCCGAGCGGAAAGCTCGAGATCACCGTCGAGGCGGTGCGGCCGCTCGACGAATGGCTCACGGAGCTTCCGCGGCTCATCGCCGCCGCCCAGGGGGAGTGAGCTGACCACCGGGCTCCGCCGTGGGCTCGGGCTCTTTCCGCTCGCCGCGGTCGTCTTCTTCAACGTCAGCGGCGGACCGTACGGCATCGAGGATGCGATCCCCACGCTCGGTCCCGGCGTGACCCTCGTGCTGCTCGTGCTGACGCCGATCTTCTGGAGCCTCCCGGTCGCCCTCGCGATGGCCGAGCTCGCGTCGGCCATGCCGGACGAGGGCGGCTACGTCACGTGGACGCGCCGGGCCTTCGGGCCCTACTGGGCCTTTCAGGTCGGCTGGTGGAGTTGGATCGACAGTTTCGTCGACGTGGCGGTGTACCCGGCGCTGTTCGCGGAATATCTCCGCTTCTGGATTCCGGAAATGACCGCCGTCGAGCGCTGGCTCTTGATCGTCGCGTTCATCCTTGCGTTGACGGGCCTGAACCTCGCCGGTGTGCGTCCCACCGGCCACGCCGCGCTGGCGCTGGCGGTCGTGTGCCTCGCGCCGGCGGCGGCCCTGACAGTGGCCGCGCTGATGGGCCAGCATGTCGCGCCCTGGACGCCGCTGGCGCCGGAGGGTCAGGGGCTCGAGGCGCTGGGCCTCGGCCTCGCGGTGCTCATGTGGAACTACTCGGGATGGGACACACCGTCCACGATCCTCGGCGAGACGCGCGCGCCCGAGCGCGCCTTCCGGTCGGCGATGTTCCTCGCGCTGCCGATTCTGGCCGCCGCCTATGTGCTGCCGATCGGCGCGGCCCTGGCGAGCGGCGCGCTTCCTTGGAATGAGTGGGATACGGGGACGTTGCCGGTCATCGCCCGCTCGGTAGGCGGGCCGTGGCTCGGCCACGCGGTAGCCGCCGGCGCCATCCTCAGCACGGCCGGCCTCTTTATGTCGCTCCTGCTCACGAACTCGCGACTGCCGTACGTGCTGGCGCGCGATCGTACGATGCCCGCCTGGCTCGGTGCCGTGGATCCGCGCTTCGGCACACCGTGGACGGCGATCGTCGTCTCGGCGGCCTGCTACGCCGCGTTCGCCGTGTTCTCGTTCAAGGAGCTGATCGTCCTGAACGTGTGGCTCTACTCGCTGAGCCTTGTGGTCGAGCTCGCCGCGTTCGTCTGGCTGCGCGTCACCGAGCCGGACATGCCGCGGCCGTGGCGGGTGCCCGGGGGCTTCGCGGGCGCGATCACGGTTACGGTGTTCCCGCTGCTCTTCTGCGTCGGCGCGATCGCCACCGCGGGCTGGACCAACACCCTTGCCGGCGCGGCGGCCGCGCTCACGGGGCCCGTGGCGTACCGTGCGCTCGGGCGCCGCGCGCTGGTGGCCGGGGAGGGTCGGGCATGAAGGGCGTCGTCAACAGCATCGCCTACGCGGGCGGCCTCCGGCTCGGCGAGGTCGCGATCCCCGACATCAGCGAGGTCCTCAAGCAGCCCGGTCGGTTCGTCTGGATCGGACTGCACGATCCCGACGCCGAGGTGCTCGCGGAGGTACAGCAGGAGTTCTCGCTCCACGATCTCGCGATCGAGGACGCCGCCCGCGCCCATCAGCGGCCGAAGCTCGAGCGCTACGGCGACTCGGTCTTCGTCGTCCTGCGTACGGCCCACTTCGATCGCGCGACCGGCGCGATCGAGTTCGGCGAGACGCACCTTTTTGTAGGCGCGAACTACGTCGTCTCGATCCGGCACGGGGCATCCCTACCGTATGTCGAGGTACGCTCGCGCTGCGAGGCGAGCCCGGACTTGCTGGCCAAGGGCCCCGTCTTCGTCCTCTACGCGCTCATGGACTTCATCGTGGACCAGTACTTCCCGCTGGTCGACTCGTTCGAGGACCGGCTCGAGGAGCTCGAGGACGACATCTTCCGGCAGACCCTGACCCGGGAGACGACCGAGCGCATCTACCAGCTCAAACGCAACCTGCTCGAGGTGAAGCGGGCGGTCGCCCCGCTGGTCGACATGTGCAACCGGCTAGTGCGCACTGACTCGGCGCTCATCCCCGACGACGCGCGCGTCTACTTCCGGGATGTCTACGACCATGCGATCCGGATCAACGAGATGATCGACACGCTTCGCGAGCTCCTGACCACCGCTCTCGAAGCGAACCTCTCGCTGATCTCGGTCTCCCAGAATGAGGCGATGAAGCGGCTGGCCGGCTGGGCGGCCATCATCGCGGTGCCGACGATGATCGCGGGCATCTACGGCATGAACTTCAAGTTCATGCCCGAGCTCGACTGGGTCCTGGGGTATCCCGTGGCCATGGCGGTCATGCTCGGCGCCTGCGGGTTTCTCTACTACCGCTTCAAGCGCTCCGGCTGGCTCTGACCCGGGCGCGGCCGAGGTTATCGTCGATGACCGCGGCCAGGCAGTCGAGCGACGCCAGCGAGTAGACGTAGGTCTTCCAGCCGATCGCGACGTGATCCTCGCGCTCGCCCGGGCGAGTCAGCGGGAGAATCTCGACTGACACGTTGGGCCCGGGCCGAGAGCAGCCGCCGGCGCACCCCTCACGCAGGCGCACGCGCTCGGCGAGTCCGCGCTCGGCGACGAGCTGCCGCAGGTGGTGCGTGATCGCCGCCGCATTGAGCTTCACGGCCGGTCCCCCGAGCGCGATCGGCAGCGCCACGACGCCGGGCTCGCGCGGACAGACGGTGACGACGAGCCGGCGCGGCGTCACGCGGACGCCATCTCGGCGGCCAGCCGCGCAGCGGCGATGACGGGCCGCTCGGCCGGCCGATGCCAGTGCGCCCTGACCCCGGCGCGGGCGACCGCGCGAATCAGCCCCGCGCGGAACCGCCGATTCTCGAGCACGCTGCCTGCCCAGCTGGCGTTCACCGGCTGTCTGAGCTTCAGCGCGCGCACGACCTCGCGGGCGCCGGCGGCGAGCAGCCGCTGGCTCTCGGCCACGATGCGCCGCGCCCGGCGGTCGCCGCGCCGCGCGCGCCCGAGCACGATCGGAGCGAGGGCGGCGATCGCCCTGACCGGGTCGGGGGTGTGGACGACCCGGAGCGCGGCCGGGAGACCGTCGCGCGCCGTCGCGCGCAGCCACTCACGGCCGAGCCAGAAGCCTGAGCCCTCGTCGCCGACGAAAGGGCCGAGGCCGCCCGCCCGCGCCCAGCGCCCCCGCGCGTTCCAGCCGACGACGATCGAGCCCGTGCCGGACAGGATCAGCATGCCCGGCTGCCGTCCGAGCGCTCCGAGCAGGGCCGCCTGGGCGTCCGAGACGACGTGGACGCGGCGGGCGAGCCCGCGAAGGCGGTGGGCAAGCGCCTGACGCTCGGCCGGAGTCCAGAGCCCGCGCGAGGCCACCACGAGCGCGGCGACGCGTCGTCGAGTCCATCGACGGCGACGCCACACGTCGCGCAGGACGGAAACAAGCTCGCGCAGATCGCGGTTGGCTGGAATCGCGACGGTCGGGACACGATCCGCGCCGGTCCACACCGCGATGCGAATCCACGTGCCGCCGACGTCGGCGCCGACGCACACGTCATTCCGGCGCGCGCTCATGACAGCCCCGGAGCGTGTCGAACCGCCACGATTGCCACTCTGTCCATTATGCGGCCCGGTGCCACGATCCCGAGGCTTATGAAATGACGCGCTTTCCACTTATTCCGGCGCTGGCATGCCCGATGCGTTAACAGGCGCCGGAGGATCTGGGAATGGGTAAGACACTCGCAGCCTGGATCATGGTGGCCGGAGCCGTCGCGGCGCCCGCCATGGGCCCGCGCGAGACCGTGGAGACTGCGGTCGGCCGCGTGATCAGCCTGGCGCAAGACAGCGAGGCCGCGAAGTCGGAGTCGGTCGCGGCGGATCGCCGCACCGAGATCCGGAGGCTCGCGCGCCAGCTCTTCGACTTCGAGGAAGTGACCCGGCGTACGCTGTCGCGGCACTGGTCGGCGCGCTCGACCGAGGAGCGCGCCGAGTTCGTGGCGCTCTTCACCGATCTTCTCGAGCGCTCGTACATCACCCGGGTCGAGGCGTACGCGGGCGAGACCATCACGTACTCCGGGGAGGCGATCGACGCGGGCTACGCCACGGTCCGGTCGAAGATCCTCACCGATCGACGCAACGACATCACGCTCGACTACCGGCTCCATCTCCGGGAGGGTCGCTGGCGCGTCTACGATCTGCAGATCGACGGTGTGAGCTTCGTGTCCACCTACCGCAGCCAGTTCGACCGGATCATCCAGGCAGAATCCTACGGGGCTCTCCTCGAGCGGATGCGCAAGAAGAGCATCGAGGCCAACGTCGCCGAGCGCGGCGGCAAGAAGCTCTAGTCCCGGCGGAGCCGGCGGGGAGCGAGTGCCCCGCCGGACCGCCCGTCCATCCCGTTCTCATCTTCGACTCCTTCCAGCGCCCACACAGTCTTCCGGAGTCTGCGGGTCCTCCCGCTAGAGGATGAATTGTGCTCACCTGGCCTGATTACGCGGTGCTGGCCGGCTCGCTGCTTGTCCTGCTCGCGACCGGCGGGGCGTTCGCGCGCGAGCAGCGCGACACGCTCGACTTCTTCCTCGCGCGGCGCCGGGTCCCGTGGTGGGCGGCCTGCCTGTCATTCCTGGCCACCGAGGTCAGCGCGGCGACGATCATCTCGGCGGTGCCGGCCACTGCCTACAGCGAGAACTGGGAATACGCGCAGTTCTTCGTGGGCTCGAGCCTCGCCAAGCTGGGCGTCGCGTTCCTGTTCATCCCCGCCTTCTACCGGCACAACGTGACGACGATCTACGAGTTCCTCCGTCATCGCTTCGGGCAAGCGAGCCAGGTGACCGCGTCGATCTTCTTCTTCATCACGCGGCTGGCCGGGTCGGGGGTACGCCTCACCGTGACGGCGGTGGCGGTCGCTCATCTGATGGACTGGTCGCTCCTGCTGACGATCGCGATCTTCGTCGTCGTCTCCGTCGTCTACATCGCGACCGGCGGCGTGAAGGCGATCGTGTGGACCAACGTGTTCCAGGCGCTGATGTTTCTCGGCGCGGGCGCGGTTGCGCTCGCCTTTCTCGTCACGCAGATCGACAGCGGGCTCGGGGCGATCGTCCGCGTCGCGGGCGGCGCCGGACGGCTCAACGTCTTCAACTGGGGCCCGGCGCCCGGCGACAGCGACTTCTGGCGCCGCATCCTGAGCGACCGAACATCGTCTGGGTCGCTCTGCTGAACGGCTTCATCGGCTCGCTGGCCGCGTTTGGAACCGATCACGACCTGATGCAGCGGCTCCTGACGGTCGAGACCCGGCAGGAGAGCCAGCGCACGCTGGCGCTGACCCCGATCGGCACGCTCCTGACCCTCCTGATCTACCTGGGCCTCGGCGCCGGCCTCTACACGTTCTACACGCAGCACCCCGCGCCCGCGCTCGTGCGGAGCGACGAGATCCTGCCGCACTTCGTGCGCGAGGTGATGCCGGCCCTGCTGCGGGGATTCATGTTGAGCGCCATCGTCCTGGCCTCGATCGACTCGCCCCTCGGCTCGCTCTCCGCGTCGTTCGTGACCGACATCTACCGGCCCCTGCTCGTGCGCAACCGGTCCGAGCACCACTACCTCCGCGTGTCGCGCGTCGCGGTGCTCGTGTTCGGGCTGATGCTGGGCGTGCTGGCGTGGGCGTTCTCGCTGGTGACCGGGCAGATGTTGTGGGTCGTCTTCAAGGTCGCCGGCGTCACGTTCGGCTCCCTCCTCGGCGTGTTCCTGCCGGGGCTCTTGACGACCCGTCCTGTCGCCGACTGGGCCAACGTCGCCGCGATGATCGCGATGGCGCTGGTGAACCTGGCCTTGCTGGTGCTCTCGGAGCTGAAGATTCTCGTCTTCGCGTGGTCCTGGCTGGTGGTCCTCGGCACCGCCGGCACGGTGCTGCTCGCCCTCGTCTTCTCCTCGCTCGCGCGCCGGCCCGTCCCTCGGACGGCCTAGGAAACGCCGAGACCGAGAATCCATCCCTCGACCCGGCGCGCGTGAGCTGGGGGCTCCGGCACAGCCCCGTTCAGGAACAGCTTCGCGAGCGCGATGCAGGCGATCGTCGCGTCGAACGGATCCTCACCGGCGCTCGAGCGTCCGAAGCCGCCCTGCAACAGACCAGCGACGGCGTCTAGGTCCAGCCGCGTGTCGGCGCGCGCACTGCCGAGCACCGCCCGACCGCAGGCGGCGCGCGCCGCCTGGTCCGACTTCCGGGCTACGGCGGCGCCCAGCGTGCGCAGGAGGAACGCCGGGTACATCTCGGCGACGATCGGGCGGCCCGAGGCGACGAGCTCGGTCAGGGGGCCGTCGAAGGGCCAGAGCGCAACCCGGCCGAGGTTGGGCGTGATGACGTCGCGCCAGACGCACGAGGCCGAACGGCCGACCTGCCGCGGCCCGACGAGCCAGAAGATCGGCCCGGCGCCGGCCAGCCGGTCGCACTCGCGGGGCGCGAACGCGGCCTCGCCGAGCGCACGCCGGAGGTCGGCCCGCCGGACACCTTTCAGGCCGTGGAGAGGATAGAAGGGCCGCTCGATCGCGATATCCACGGCGCAGTCGGCGGGCTCGTAGAAGCGACCGAATCGACCGGTGCCGAAGACGCGGAGCGCTTCGCGGAACGAGCCCAGACCGGCCATCGCCGCGTACTCATGAGAGACTCCGATCGGGCAGTCGAAGGCGACGACGGCGCCCGGTTCGAGCGCGAGGGTGCCGACGTCTTGTACGGGTCTGGGTGGGGCCAGGACATAGCGGCCGCGACGCAGAACGGCCCGGCAGAGTTGACGCTTCGCCGGCGCGGAGCCCCAGTCGATCGCCAGGATCTCCGCCGGCAGGGCGCCGGGATACTTCAGCTGTGTAGGAGTCGTCCGATGACGGCGTCGAGCTGGCACTTCCTGAAGCCGTAGGCGGTGATTCCGAGGACCCCCGGCGAGAGCAGCGCGGCGTCGTACGGATCGCGCATGAGCACGACCGCCAGCGTCCGCGCGCGCGCCTGTAGCGCGGTGAGCAGCCGTTTGTTCGACGCGTAGAGGTGGCCGTCGAACAGAAACAGCACCACCGCGTCCAAAGTCTCGGCCAGCGCGACGGCCGTGGCGATCTCGGCGTCGGTCGGCTCGATGCCGACCAGGCTCGTCGTCGGCGTCACGCCCGCCCGTCCGAACGCGTCGGCGATGTACGCGGTCTCGGAGGCAATCTCCGGCTCGATGGTGATCCGGGGCGCCAGGTCGGAGAAACGCGGAAAGACGACACCGACGCGCCCGTTCAGCGCACGCCTGAGGTCGGGACGACCCGGCGCCACGATGGTGACGGCGCGCGTCGCGATCGCCCGCGCGAGCGGCGTGGCGTCCGCCTCCTGCGCCGGCGGACCACCCTCGAAGCGCATGGCGCGCCGGTCGCGGAGGCGGCGCACGCGCTCTACGGAAGCCTCGAGCTCGTTCTTCGAGAGGACTCCGGAGCGGTAGGCGTGGAGCAGCGCACTGGCGGCCGTCCGCTGGGCCGGCTCCGTGTGGCAGACGAGCAGGAGGTCGTGGCCGGCGGCCGCCGTCTTCACGACCGCCTCGTCGATCGGGCAGCTCTCGCCGATGGCGCCCATCTCGAGGTCGTCCGAGACGATGACCCCCGAGAATCCCACCTCTTGTCGGAGAAACTCATGGACGATGCGGCGCGAGAAGGTCGCGGGCACGCGCGTCGAGTCGAGATTCGGGTAGATGGGGTGGCTTGTCATCAGGCAGTCGACGCCTTCCTCGACGGCGGCGAGGAACGGCGGCAGGTGAACCGCGCGCATCTCGGACCAGGTGGACGCGATCGTGGGCAGCCGCAGATGGGCGTCGAGCGGTGAATGGCCCTTGCCCGGGAAGTGCTTGGCGCACGCCGAGAGGCCGCCCTTCTGCATGCCCTTGATCCGCGCGATGCCGTTCCTGATCACGACGGCGGGGTCCTTGCCGTACGAGCGTATGCCGATGTTCGGGCTGTAGCGATCGGTGAGCACATCGAGCACCGGCGCGAAGTTCACGTCGACGCCGAGCCGGCGCAGTTCACGCGCCTCGTACACGCCCTGATGAAACGCGAACGACTCGTCGCCCGCTGTTCCCAGCGCGAGGTTGTCGGGAAAGATCGTCGTGGCCCGGCCCAGCATGACGATGCGACCGCCCTCGTGATCGGTGGTCACGAGAAGCCGGCGGCCGAGTGCCGCCTCGAGCTTTTGCAGAAGCCGCCCGTGCTGCTCCGGCGTTTCGAAGTTGCGCCGGTACAAGATCAGCCCGCCGGCGCGGGTGTCGCGGAATAGTCGGATATCCGCATCGGTGAGCCTCGGGCCGGTCAGTCCGAATACCAGCTGCTCGCCGACGAGGGTCTCGAGATCGCTCACAACGAAATTATAGGCTGCGGGTGGCTCCCGGACCTTGACCTACGGCAGACGCGGACTGTCAGGCGGGTGACACCGTTTGGCTGCCGGAAACGCCCTTACGGGGGAGCAACGCACGCAAGTTCCCTGACTTGCAAGCCGCCGGGCCCTGGCACGGCGGCTGCAACCTGTGACGGCGATGCGTCGTTGGCTCAGCGGGCTCGTGATCGGGAGCGTTGCTCCCGTCCTGGCCGTCGGAGCGGGCGCCCTCGCTCAGACGAAGTCGGTGACGTCCGCCCCGGCCTTCGACAAGCTCTCGCTCGGAAACCAGAAAGTTGCCGCTTCTCTGCACCAGGCCCAGACCGCTGGCACATCGTCAACGGGCTCGCCGACCAGACCGCTCACGCTCCAGCAGATCGCGGTGAAGCGTCTGTCGGGTCAGAGCTGGGGACAGATCTTCAGGGACATGAAAGCGCAGGGGCTCGTCCAGGAGAAGAGTCTCAGCCAGGTCGTGAGCAGATACGTAAAGCTCGCCGATTCGGATCAAGAGGCGGTTGCGACCGGCGCCATCAAAGCCAGCGCCCTCACGGGTACGGGTACCCCGCTCGACGGCGTGTTGTACAGGGGCCAGTGATGACCAGGGGATGGAATGCCTGGAGCATGGCAGCGCTCGGCCTCGTTTTCGTCATGGCGACCGCCCTCATCGCCGGGCTCGTCGTCGCGAACTGGTCCGGATCGAGTGAGGAGCCCAGAAGGCTGCCGCCCGCCGCATCCCGTTCGTGGCAATCCACGCGAGCCGTCAGCGTGAAGCCGGCGGCGGCGCCGCTCGCGCGCAGTGCCCCGGTGGCCGTCGCTATACCGACGGCGGAGGCGGTCCAGGACTGTAATCGGAGTGCCAGCGACGAGGCTGGGGATCTGGATCGGACGGAAGAAGTCGTGAAGAATCTCGCGAACGGCGGCGCTGCGGCCGCGGGTGGCGGCACCCTTTACGGGCTCGACAAGAGCCGGCGTAACGACGAGAAGTACCGCGCCGCGTACGCGAGCTGCATGCGGGCGCGCGGCTACGTGGCCGGATAGCTCGATCAGCTAGTACATCAGGTACGACGCGCGGCGCCGCTTCCAGCACGTGAGGTCCGGCTGCCACGCGCGCTCGATCGCCGCGAGCGGTGTTCCACGCTCGATGGCCTTCCGGATCGCGTCGGTTCCGCACAGAATGTCGATCGGCATCCGCCGCTTCTCGAACTCGTAGGGCGGCCGCCGCCATGCGAAGCCGCGGGGCGCGAGCCGGCGCGCGACGGCGATCTCGGCCAGGCCCGTGAGGAACGGCTTGAACCGCGCCGCGTCCGTCACGTGGACCTGGACGCCCTCACAGTGCCGCCCGGCCCACTTCTGAAACGTCGGCAGGAACCGCGCGGGACGAAACCGGACGCCCGGCAACCGCTCGCGCTCGAGCGCCGCCGCGTATCGCTGCGCCTCGAGATAGGGCGCGCCGATCCACTCGAACGGCCGCGTAGTGCCCCGGCCCTCCGACAGGTTCGTGCCCTCGAGGAGGCAGCCGCCCGGGTAGACGCGCGCGGTGTCGGGCGTCGGCATGTTGGGCGAGGGCGGCACCCAGGGAAGCCCGGTGTCCTCCCAGAGCATGGCACGGCGCCAGCCGCGCATCGGCACCACGACGAGCTGGCAACCGATGGCGTGCTGCTCGTTGAGATAGGCCGCCAGCTCGCCGATCGTCATGCCGTGACGGATGGCCAGGGGATATAGCCCGACGAACGACTTGAACGCCGGATCGGCCACGTTGCCCTCGAGCACCGCGCCACCGAGCGGGTTGGGCCGGTCGAGCACGATGACGCGAACACCGAGGCGCGCGCAGACGCGCATGGCGAGCGACATAGTCCAGACGAACGTGTAGTAGCGTGAGCCGACGTCCTGCAGGTCGACGACAACGGTATCGATGCCGCGCAGCATGTCCGCCGTCGGCTCGAGCCGCGCGCCGTAGAGGCTCCACACCGGCAGGCCCGACGCCGGATCGCGGGCGCCGGCGATGCGCGCGTGATCCTGGGGCGCACCCCATAAGCCGTGCTCCGGGGCTAAGAGGGCGACGAGCTTCACCGACGGGAGATCGCCGAGGAGGGCGCTCGCATGGGTGTAACTCGCGTCGATCGACGCCTGATGCGCGAGCAGCGCGATCCGCTGCCGACGCAGAAGCGCCGGCCGGCGGCGGACGAGCACCTCGAGACCCGATTCGACGCGAGGCATACTGTTCGATAGTAGTAGCATGCGGGCGTGCCGGCCTCGCGAATACGCTACGCGCGTCTCGCCACGGAGCGCGCGAACTCGAGGAGCCGCGCCCTCGATCGGATGACCCCCACCGGCATCGCGGCGCTCATGAATCGCGAGGACCGCCGCGCGGTAGCGGCCGTCGGCCGCGTGCGGCCGCACATCGCGGCGGCCGTCAAGCAGATCGTCGCCGCGCTCCAGAAAGGCGGGCGCCTCTTCTTCGTCGGCGCGGGCACCAGCGGCCGGCTGGGTGTGCTCGAAGCGGCGGAGTGCCCGCCGACGTTCGGCACGCCCCCCCGGCTCGTGCAGGCGATCATCGCCGGCGGCCGCGGCGCCGTGTTCCGCTCGCGCGAGGGAGCCGAGGACGACGAGATGGCTGCCCGCCGCGTCGTGCGGGCCCGGGTCCGGCGCGGCGACGTCGTCGTCGGCGTCTCCGCTAGCGGCGTGACGCCGTTCGTGAGGACGGCGCTGACGGTGGCACGGCGGCAAGGGGCGGCGACCGTGCTGGTGGCCTGCAATGCCGAAGGCTCGCGGTCCGCGGCGAATCTCAGCGTGGTACCCGTCACCGGACCCGAGGTCCTGGCGGGCTCGACCCGGCTCAAGGCCGGCACCGCCACCAAGCTCGTTCTGAACACGCTGACGACGGCGGCCATGGCGGGGCTCGGCCGCGTGTACGGTAACAGGATGGTCGATCTCCAGCCGCGGTCGGCGAAGCTCTACGAGCGTGCGCTGGGGCTCGTCGCCGAGTTGGGTGGGGTCTCTCGCAAACGGGCGCGGGCCGCGCTCCGAGCGTCGGGTGGTCGGGTTCGGGTGGCGATCGTGATGGCGAGTGGCGGGGGGAACGCGGTCGAGGCGGCCCGGGCACTCAGAGCCGCAGGGTCGCTACGGTCGGCGCTTCAGAAGCCGCGACGGAAATAGCGGGCGCGCACGCGCACGGGCTCGAGCTTGAGCGCCAAGAGGAGCCAGCCGAAGGGGAGGATTATCGCGGCGACGGTGATCCAGAAGGTGCTCCGCTTCCAGAACGCGCGCTCTCTTGAGCTGTCCATGCCCGTCTACAGAGCAACCAGGGTGCCACGCCAGGCCCGACTATAACCATGTGAGATAAAAGACGTCAACCAGTGCAAGAC
>JBKPCO010000120.1:0-47183 GCA_046727415.1 Candidatus Methylomirabilota bacterium | reverse complement strand
GCATTATAGGATTCTCCGCGCCTGCGCGCTCGCCGGCGACGGCTCAGCCGGAGGTCGCCGCCTCGATCTTGGTGCCGCCCCGCATGAACGACGCCCCGAGCGCCACCAGGATGAGCAGCAGGCAGGCGAAGTAGACTACGTTCATTGCGGCCACGAAGGCCTTTGGCTCCGCGGCGCTCGGCGTGGCGTCGGCGAGCCCGGAGAAGTGGCGGAACGCGACCGTCAGCAGCACGCCCCCCAGCGAGATACCGAGCAGGGACGAGATTCCGAAGATGGTCTGGACCATACCGGTTGCGAAGCCCCGGTACTCGCGCGGCACCGAGCCGATGATCGCGGCCTGGTTCGGCGTGTTGAAGAAGCCCGACCCAACACCGACGAGAGACATCATTGTGACGGGCAAGAGCCAGTGTGAGTCCACCCGCAGGAACAGCCCGATCGCGAAGGCGGTCATCGTCGCCAGAACACCGATGGAGGTCGGCATCCTCGGACCGATGCGGTCGGTGAGCACACCGCTGACGGTGGCGAGACCGATCGTGAAGATGGGGGCGGTCAGGAAGATGAGGCCCATGAGCGACGGGGAGAAGTGGAGCACGTCCTGGATGTAGAAGGGCATCAGGAAGCCAAGCAAGGTGTTGGTGGTGGCGATCAGCAGGAGACTCAGGATGCTGAACGAGAACATGCGGATGCGGAACAGCGCCAGGTTCACAACCGGGTTGACCGCTCGGCGCTCGTGCGCGAGAAAACCGACCAGCGTCGCCACGAAGACCAAGGCCATGACGCCGGAGCGCTCGGCGCCGATCGTCTGCGCGCTTCGCCGGTCGAGCAAGAGCGTGAGCAGCACGGTGAGGGCGATGAGCAGCGTCGCGCCCACGTAGTCGATCGACGGAGCCCGGCCGGACGCGGTCGTACGCCGCTGTGCCCGCATGACCGTCAGGACGACCCCGGCCAGTCCCATCGGGACGAGCAGGAAGAAGATCCAGCGCCAGCTGACCAGGTCGATGACCAGCCCGCCCAGTGGAGGGCCCAGCAGGAGACCGGAGTGAAATCCCATGGTCATGTAGCCATTGGCGCGACCCTGAGCGTGCTCAGGCATCGCCTCCATCGCCAGGACGCGCGTCGCCGAAGAGATCATGGCAGCGCCGAGCCCCTGAACGAGGCGAAACAGGATGAGGAATAGCGCATTGGGCGCAAGCCCGCAGGCGAGTGAGCTCACGGTCATGATGGCGAATCCGAGCCCGTAGATCCAGTAGCGGCCGTGGATGTCGCCGAGGCGGCCGAAGACGACCGAGAGGCTGATCCCGGCGAGCTGATAGACGATGAGTGCCCAGGAGATGGCGAGGATGTCGGTGTCGAGCGCGGCGGCGAGCGTCGGCAGCGAGACGATGAAGATCCGCGTGGCCACGCCCGTGATGAACTGGCCCATGATCGCATTCGCGAGGAGGAGCCGGTCCGTGCGAGCGGTCACGGAGACACATTATCAGTCCGGCGAGCGGCGGTTGGCGTAAGATTGCCGGCCATGAGCGAAGAAACTCTCCGGAAGATCGCGATGCAGGTGCGGAACTGGGGCCGATGGGGCGCCGACGACGAGATCGGGACCCTGAATTTCATCACCCCGGACACGATTGCGGCGGCCTGCCGGCTCGCCACGACGGGCAAGGTGTTCGCGCTCGGCATCCCGCTCCAGCGCGAGGGGCCGCAGAGCGGAACCCGCCAGCGCTTCAATCCGATCCACACGATGTTCCGCGACGGCGGTGACGTGCCGAAGACGCAAGCAGAGGTCGTGGCGATGCAGGGCTACGGCGGCTCGGACGACTGGATTGTCATGCCGCTGCAGTGCGTGACCCAGTGGGACAGCCTCGCCCACGTCTTCTACGAGGGCAAGATGTACAACGGCTACGACGCCGCCCTCGTCACCAGCAGCGGCACGTCGAAGAACAGCATCGACAAGACCAAGAGCCGCATCGTCGGCCGAGGCGTCCTGCTCGACGTCGCGCGCTGGAAGGGCGTGCGGGCGCTGGAGCCGGGCTACGCGATCACGCCCGAGGATCTGGACGCCACCGCCGCGGCGCAGAAGGTCGAGGTCCGGCGCGGCGACCTGCTCTTGATCCGCACGGGCCACATGTCGCGCTATCTCGACCGGAAGGACTGGCGCCACTACGATCTCGACGATTCGCCGGGCGTGTCCGTGTACAGCGCGCCGTGGATGCACGCCCGGGAGATCGCCGCGGTCGCCGCCGACAACTACGCGGTCGAGGTGAGGCCTTCACAGCTGCCGCCGTTCCGGAGCCCGTTTCACATCTGCGCCATCCCGAACATGGGGCTCACGCTCGGCGAGATCTTCTATCTGGAGGAACTCGCCGCGGATTGCGCCGCTGATGGGCGCTACGCCTTTCTCCTGGTCGCCTCGCCGTTGCCCGTCGCGCGGGGAGTGGGCACGCCGATCAACCCGTACGCCATCAAGTGATCCGGCGCCTGTGCTGATCCGCGAGGTGCACGCCGACCACTACTGCGTTCCGCTGCCGGTCGCGCTCTCCGATAGCACGCACGGGACGATCCGGAGCTTCGAGCTGGTCACCGTTCGCGTCCTCGACGACGAGGGCGCCGAGGGCACGGGTTACACCTACACGGTCGGAGCGGGCGGCGCCGCCGTGCACGTGCTGGTCGCGCGCGATCTGACGCCGGTTCTGGTCGGGCGCGACGCCGACCGTATCGAGAGCCTGTGGCAGACCATGTGGTGGGCGCTCCACTATGGCGGCCGCGGCGGTGCCCAGTCGCTCGCCATGTCGGCGGTCGACATCGCGCTGTGGGACCTGCGCGCCCGCCGCCAGGGCGCGCCGCTCTGGCGCGTGCTGGGCGGGTTCGATCCGCGCGTGCGCTGCTACGCCGGCGGCATCGATCTCGACTTCCCGCTCGATGCCTTGCTACGCCAGACCGACGAGAACCTGGCGCGCGGCTTTCGCGCGATCAAGATGAAGGTCGGGCGCCCGTCGCTCGGGGACGACGTCGCCAGGGTTCGCGCGATGCGCGCCCATCTCGGCCCGGAGTTCCCGTTGATGGTCGACGCCAACATGCGCTGGAGCGTCGACGAGGCGATCCGCGCCGCGAGGGCCCTGGCCGACTGCGCGCCGGTGTGGCTCGAGGAGCCCACGATTCCTGACGACGTGCCCGGCCACGTCCGTATCGTGCGCGAAGGCGGGCTGCCCGTCGCCGCCGGGGAGAACCTCCACACGGTCTACGAGTTTCGCCAGCTCATCGCCGCCGGCGGCGTTACGTTCCCGGAGCCCGACGTGACGAACTGCGGCGGCGTCACGGCATTCATGAAGGTCTGCCACCTGGCCGAGGCCTTCAACCTGCCCGTGACCTCGCACGGCGCCCATGACATCACCGTGCACCTGCTGGCCGCCGTTCCGAACCGCTCGTACCTCGAGGCCCACGGCTTCGGGCTCGATCGGTTCATAGCCGAGCCGCTCCGGATCGAGGCGGGGATGGCCGTGGCGCCGGACCGGCCCGGCCACGGCGTCGACCTCGACTGGAAGGCGCTCGAGAGCGTCCGGGCGCGGTAGAAGGGCAGGCGTGGCCTGGCGCGCTGGCGGCATTTTGACCCCTTTCGGCGTGCCGCAAGTTATGTGGAGAGAATCCTTAAGGGCGCTGGACGGCTGAATTACCGGTACAGCGTCCGACGAAATTCGAGCTGGTCATCAATGTCAAGACCGCCAAGGCCCTCCGCGTCGCGATGCCAGCGTCGCTCCTTGCGCGCACAGACCACATAGTCGAATGACAGTCGCCGCGGTGGGAGTCCTAAGGGGTTGACATGACAGTTGTTATCAACGTTGTCCTCTCCGCAATGATCATCGGTGTCGCGGCCTGGCTCTCCGGCAAATTCCCGCGCGGTGCTGGTTTCCTGGTGGCTTTGCCATTGGCAACCATGCTCGTGCTGCCAATGGCTTACTACGAACATCGGGACATCGGAAAGACTGTGGACTTTGCCTGGAGCATCCTCATTGCCGTCCCTGTCATCATGCTGTTCCTCATCCCGTTCGTCCTTGCCCTTCGATGGGGCCTATCCTTCTGGTCGTCCTACTCTCTTGCCTGTCTTTGGTTGCTGCCAGCGTTTTTCCTTCATCGTTGTCTTGTGCGGCTTCTTTAGAAGTGGTGCGCCGCCCAACAACCGGTCGCAGCGGGCCACGCTCCGGTATCAACCTCCAAGTTCGAGCTCGTGGTCGATCTCGGACCGCTCCGGCTCTCGACTCGACGGTCTGGCCGGCCGTGCTGCAGCGCGCGGAGTACGGTCATACAGTAGGTGACCGCTCACGTATCATCGGGGTTGAAGTGGCCCTTGGGGGAGGCCTTATGGGTATCGAGCTGAGCCGCGAGGAAATCGAGCGCTACCTGAACGCCGCACCGCGCGGGATTCTCTGCGTGACGCGCGACGGACACGCGCCACTCGCGCTCCCGATGTGGTTCGCCTGGGTGGACGACAAGGTCGTCATGCACACGAGCCTGAAGAGCAAGAAGGTCGCCGCCGTCCGCCGACACCCCGAGGTCTCGTTCCTCGTCGAGTCCGGCGAGCACTACTGGACGCTCAAGGCCGCGCTGATCATCGGCTCGTGCGAGGTCATCGACGATCAAACGGTGGCCCGAGCGTGGATGGCGCGCATCGAGCAGGTGAAGCCGCTCTACAAGGAGCAGCTGTTCCCCAAGGAGCTACCGTCCCATCTGCAGAGGTTCTACGCGCAGGACCGCGCCGCGTTCGTCATCACCCCGAAGTCGATCACGTCCTGGGACTTCGCCAAGGTGAGGCGCTGAGAGCCGGGAGGCGCTGAATCACACGGCCAGGTACGCCCGGCGGACCTCGTCGTTGCCCACGAACTCCGCCATGGTGCCCTGGTAGCGCACCATGCCCTTCTCGAGAACGTAGACGCGGTCGCCCAGCTCGCTCACGAAATGGACGTTCTGCTCGGCGACGAGCATCGTCAACCCCGTACCCCGGAGCCCGGCGAGCTGGGCGGCCAGCATCTCGACAACCAGCGGCGCCAGCCCTTCCGACGGCTCGTCGAGGAGGAGGAGCGACGGGTTTCCCATGAGCGTGCGCGCGATCGTGAGCATCTGCTGCTCGCCGCCGGAAAGCCGGCCGGCCGGCCGGTCTCGCAGCGTCTTGAGATGTGGGAACAGGTCGAGGACGCGATCGGCCGTCCACTGCTCGCCGGCGCCGTCACCCCACGTGCGTCGGGCTACTTCGAGGTTCTCGCGAATGGTCAGATTGCCGAAGATGCGGCGCTCCTCCGGCACGTAGCCGATCCCGAGGCGAGCGATGCGAAAGGGCGGGAGCCCGACCAGCGACTGCCCCCGCAGCGTGATCTGCCCGGAACGCGGAGGGACGAGCCCGATGATGCTCTTGAGCGTCGTGGTCTTGCCGGCGCCGTTCCGCCCCAGCAGGCACACGACCTCACCCTCGGCGACCTCGAGCGAGAGATCGTAGAGGATGTGGCTGTCGCCGTAGTACGCCTCGATCCCGATGACCTCGAGGAGCCGCATCAGTGCGCGCTCTTCGACCGGTGGCCGAGATACACGCGCTGCACCTCGGGGTCGCCGCGCACTTCGAGGGGCGTGCCCTCCGCGATCACCCCGCCCTGGTGCAGGACCGAGATGTGCCGCGCGACCGCAAAGACGACGTCCATGTCGTGCTCGGTGAACACGATCGTCAGCCGCGCGTCGGCGGCGATACCCGCTGCCAGCGCCATGATCTCGTGGCGCTCGCGCGGCGCCATCCCGGCGGTCGGCTCGTCCAGCATGAGAAGCTGGGGCTCGCTCGCGAGCGCCAGCGCCAGCTCGAGCCGCCGCTGGTCGCCGTGCGACATGATGCCGCTCGGCTTGGCGGCCTGCGCGGCCAGGCCGACACGGTCGAGCAGCATCATCGCTTCGTCGCGGTAGAGCCGCCGCGCCGGACGGAAGATGTCGTGATGGCGACGGTGATGGGTCAGGAGCGCCGTCTGGACGTTCTCGAGCGCGGTGAGGCGGCGAAAGATGCTGGTGACCTGAAACGTCCGCGCCAGCCCGCGCCGGCAGAGGGCCTGGGGCGGCAGGCCGCTCACTTCCGTGCCCCGGAAGAAGATCTGCCCGGAGTCGTGCGGGAGGTCGCCCGTGATCAGGTTGAAGAGCGTGGTCTTGCCGGCGCCGTTCGGGCCGATGATGGCCCGCAGGTCGCCCTGGGGCACCGCGAGGTCCACGCCGTTCACGGCCTGGACCCCGCCGAAGTGCTTTCGGAGACCGACGGTCTGGAGGACTAGCGTGCCGTCCGGATCCGCCATGACCGTCTCTGCAGAAGCCCGACGAAGCCCTGTGGCAGCGCCACTACGACGAGGACGACGGCACTGCCCAGGAAGAGCGGCCAGTACACCGGCCACTGGCGGGCGATGAACGTCTCGAGGACCTTGAAGCCTACCGCGCCCGCCAGGGGGCCGAAGAACGACTGGACGCCGCCCAGCAGCACGACCACGAGCGGCTCGAACGACTTGTTCAGGTACGCGAAGTCGGGAAACACGCTGCCGTTGAAGAACGCGAAGAGCCCGCCGGCCAGCCCCGAGAAGAAGCCGGACAGGACGAACGCGAAGAGCTGGTGACGGCGGACGTTCACGCCGATGAAGCGGGCGCGCCGCGGGTTCTCGCGGATCGCCCGGAGCGCGTAGCCGAAGGGCGAGTCGACGATCGCCCGTAGCGCGAGCATCGCGAGTCCCGCGACCGCGAACGTGAAGTAGCAGTAGGCGAGGGGGGACTTGAGCGCCGGCGGTGGCCAGAGGTTCAGGATGCCATCGTCGCCGCCGGTGAGGCTTTTCCACTTGAAGACCACCGTGAAGACGATCTGGGCGAAGGCCAGCGAGAGCATCGCGAAATACGTGTGCGTGAGACGCACGATGAAGAAGCCGAAGAAGAGGGCGCCGGCAGCCGCCACGAACGGGGAAGCGGCCAGGGCCAGCGGCATGGGCCATGCCGCCTGCTTGACGAGGAGCGCCGCTGCGTAGGCCCCGAGCGCGAAGTAGGCGGCGTGGCCGAACGAGACCATGCCGCCGAAGCCCATCAGTAGATTGAAGGCGGTCGCGAAGAGCGCGACGATCGCGATCTCGGTCATCACGACCACCAGGAAGCTCGGCAAGAGGAGCGGCAGTACCAGGAGCACCACGAGTGCGACGAGCCAGCGCACTGAGGTCACGCCGCTATTCCTCGGGCCGCCCCAGGAGGCCCCAGGGGCGGACGATCAGGACGACCGCCATGATCGCGAAGAGCAGCACGATGGACACCGCCGGGAACACGAGGATGCCGAACGACTGCAGCTCGCCGACCAGGAGTGCGCTGATGAAGCTTCCGGCGAAGCTCCCCAGCCCGCCGATGACCACCACCACGAACGCAGTCGTGAGCACATCGCCGTCCATGCCGAGCGCCACCGCCACCGTCGGCGCCGAGAGCGCGCCGCCGAGTCCAGCCAGCCAGCTCCCGAAGATGAACACCTGGGTGTAGAGCGTGGCCACGTCGACGCCCAGCGCGCCGAGCATCTCCCGGTCGACCGTGGCCGCGCGGATCAGCATGCCCCAGCGCGTGCGGTAGAAGACGATCCAGAGCGCGATCGCGACCACGGGCGCCAGCGCGAGCACGAGCAGGTAGTAGGACGGAAACGGCTGGCCGAAGATCCTCACCGATCCCGCGAGCGCATCGGGGCGCGCGACGCTTTTGTTGTCGGGACCCCACACGATCAGGACGAGCGTGCCGATGACCAGGATGAGCCCGAAGGTGAGGATGAGCTGCAGGAGCGGCTCGCGGTGATAGATGCGCCGCAGGAGCGTGACCTCGATGATGCCGCCGAGGAGCCCGACGCCCAACGGCGCCAGGAGGAGCGCCACCCAGAACATGGCCGCGTGCTGGGGCAGTGTCTCGACCAGCGTGACCATCAGATAGGCGCCGACCATGTAGAAGCTGCCGTGCGCCAGGTTCACGATGCGGGTCACGCCGAAGATGAGCGACATCCCGACCGAGACGAGGAAGAGGAACATGGCCACCGACAGCCCACTCATCACCTGGACGACGATGAGCGGACCGTTAGTGATCCAGGGGAACAGGCTGGTTACGGCGTCCAACACCCCGGCTACTTCTTCTGCTTGGCAGCCGCGGCCGCTCGGAGGTCCTTCACCTCCTCGCAGCTGCGAGCGACTTCCTTACCCTGTACCTCCTCGATGTCCGTGGCGAACGGCTTGCCCTGGGCGTCCAGCTTCACGACGCCAAGCCACTGCGGGGGCAGCGCTTGCTGGTCGCAGCCGCGCATGACCACCTTGCCCCACGGGAAGTCCATCTCGAACCCCTCGCTCAGCACGCCGATGACCTTCTCCGTGTCGGTGCTCTTCGCGCGCTTGATAGCTTCCGCGATGATGTAGGCGCTCGCGTATCCCCAGGAGGCGCCGAGCTTGGGCTGGGGGTCCTTCAGCCCCTTCGCGGTGGCCCACTCCGTGTACTTCTTGGTCCACGCCTCGAGCTTGGGATGGCGCTTGTGCAGGCCGGCGTCGTACCAGGCGAACGGCGTCGCGATCGCGCCGACTGGGGCTTCCTTACCGAGCGGGTCGAGCTCGTCGGGATTGCCGACCGAGGGTGCGACGAAGCGCATCTTCTCGAAGAGGCCGAACGGCCGCGCCTGCTTCACGAATGCGATTGACTGGGCGCCCCACACCGAGCTGAAGAGGCCTTCGGCTCCGGACTGCAGCAGCGCCGTGATGTACGAGCTGTGGTCGGTCTCGCCCAGCTTCGGCCAGTTCAGCTGGACGAACTCGACGTCGGGCTTGAGCTTCTTCAGATAGGTCGAGAACTCCTCCCACATGTTGTGGCCGTACTCGTAGTCGGGCGAGATGTTCGCCCACTTCTTGATCGGCAGGGTCGCCGCCTTCTTCGCGGCCACCCGCACGTACTGGTTCACGTTATTGGTGGTGTGTGCGACGTAGCGATGGCCGTCGTCCCACGTGAGCCGCGAGGTCTGACAGTGGGTGGCGAAGTAGAGGACCTTGGCGTCCTTGGCGTACGCGGAAAGGGCGAGGCCGACCGAGCTGGAGATGCACCCGGCCAGGAAATCGACCTTGTCTTGCAGGGTGAGCTCGCGGGCGGCCTTGACTGCCTCGTCCGGCTTCAGCTTGTCGTCGCGGTGGAGAAACTCGAGCGGCCGGCCGAGGACGCCGCCGGCGTCGTTGATCTCCTTCGTCGCCATCGCGAGGCCTTCCTTGTAGGGGAAGGTGTAGACCGTGGCGACGCCGCTATAGGAGTTGATCTCGCCGATCTTGATTGGCTTGGGCTGCGCGGCGGCGCGATCGGGACCGGGCAGGACGCCCAGCAGAGCGACGACGCCGAAACCCGCAAGGGTGCTACGAAGCCGTAGTCGCATGATGCACCTCCTGATGCCGCCTCGAGCCGGAATGGATGGTCGAAATGGCCAGCAATGTGCCCCGGGTCCCGAGCGTGGTCAAGAGGGTTCGTGATTGACGCGCCGGAGCGTCTGCCGCAGGATCGGACCGAGGTCATTGCCCATGAGATCGTCCGCCGCGCTGCCATTGCTGCCCACGACGGTGGTCGGCAGCTTTCCCCAGCCGGAGTGGCTCGTCGACCGGGAGGCGCTGCTCTCCGGGGGGGTTCCCAGGGTTCCTCGCGCGACGCTCTGGCGCGTGCCCGACCAGCTCCGCGACCTGGCTCACGACGACGCCGTTCGCCTGGCCGTACGCGACCTGGAGCGCGCGGGCATCGACATCGTCAGTGATGGCGAGGTTCGCCGTGAGAGCTACTTCAACTGGCTGGCGCCGGCGCTCACCGGCCTCGACGTGGACAAGCCGGGGACGGCGATGAGCCGCGTCGGGCGCCCAACGCCCGTGCCGCGGGCGGTGGGCCCCATCACGCGGCCCAAGCCGGTACTGGCGCGCCACACCGCGTTCTTGCGGAGCGAGACGAGCCGCCCGATCAAGGTCACCGTGCCCGGCCCGTTCACGCTCACCGCGCTCACCCAGGACGAGCACTACCGCGACGCGGCGCGCCTGGCGCTAGCGTACGCCGCCGTGGTGAACGAAGAGCTGCGTGACGTCAAGGCCGCGGGCGCCGACTTCGTCCAGCTCGACGAGCCGTACCTGCAGGCCTGGCCCGATCGCGCCCGCGAGTACGGTGTTACCGCGATCGATCGGGCCCTGGAAGGCATCGCCGGGCCGACGGTGGTGCACCTCTGCTTCGGCTATGCCCACACCGTGCGCGACAAGAAGCCAAGCGGCTATTCGTACCTGCCCGAGCTGGATCGCTGTCGCGCGACCCACGTTTCCATCGAGGCGGCGCAGCCCCGGCTCGATTGCGCCATTCTCGCGGCGCTACCCTCGAAGACCATCGTCTTTGGCGTACTGGATCTGGGGGACGAAAGGGTCGAGACCCCCGAGGTGGTGGCCGGACGCATCCGCGCCGCGCTGGCTCACGTGCCGCCGGAGCGGCTCGTGCCGGCGCCGGACTGCGGCATGAAGTATCTGCCGCGCGAGCGGGCGGTGGCCAAGCTCGAGGCACTGGTGGCGGGCGCGCGGCTGGTGCGCGCCGCGCTGGGCCTGTGATGGCGCTTCGCGAAGACTTCTGCTATCGTCCGGAAGCCTCGACGTCCCCTGAGGTGTGCCGCGAGCGTGAGTAATCGATGGGAGGCAACATGAGTGACCGGACAGCGTTTGTCAGTGTCGACCGACGGACCTTTCTCAAGCGGGCCGGCGCGGCCGGCGTGAGCGCCGCCATCGCGTCACGGCTCGCGGCGCCGGGCCCGGCCGCGGCCCAGGACGCGACGCTGAGACCGGACCCGGCCTCGAAGCGGGGCGGCACGCTTCGATACGGGGTCCACACGGCCCCCGCTCACTTCGACGTTCATCAGTCGGGCACCGTCGCCAACATCGGCGCCCAGAGCCCGATGTACGACACCCTCTTGCGGCGCAGCCCGAAGGATGGCCAGACGATCATTCCCGACTTGGCGTGGAAGTGGGACATCTCGCCGGACGGCAAGAAATACACATTCCACCTGCGCAAGGGCGTGAAGTTCCACGACGGCGCCGACTTCACGGCGGAGGACGTCAAGGCCACCTACGAGCGCATCGCGCGGCCGCCCAAGGGCGTGGTGATCCCGCGCACGCCGCTCTTCGCCACGGTGGGCGACATCGTCGTGCTCGACCCGCACCGCATCGAGTTCCGCTTGACCGAGTCGCGGCCTAAGCCCTTTATGCTCGGCGCGTTCGCCAGCGGTTGGAACATCATCGTACGCAAGAAGACGCTCGAGGATAACCAGGGCAATCTTCGTCAGGTCATGGCCTACCCGGGGACCGGCCCCTTCAAGCACGTCTCCCGGAAGGACAAGGAAGTCTGGATCATGGAGCGGAACCCCGACTACTGGAACAAGGGGCTCCCGCTGGTCGACCGGCTCGAGGTCTATCACATGCCGCCGTTCTCCGCCGAGCTGGGCGGGGCCTTCCTCTCCGGCAAGCTCGACTACGCGCGACTGCTGGATCCGGTGTCCTGGCGCAAGGCCAAGGCGATGCAGGGAGTGAGCGCAGCTGCCTTCAACCAGAGCGTCATCCAGGCGGTTTGGATGAACATGAAGAAGAAGCCGCTCGCCGACGTCCGAGTGCGCCGGGCCATGCATCTGGCGATGGATCGGCACACGCTGATCGAGGTGGTCAAGGACACGGCGCCCATGCAGGTCGGCGGCTTCGTCTATCCCTTCCACGAGATGTCCACGCCGCTCCCCGAGCTCGAGAAGAAGCTCGGCTATCAGAAGGACATCAAGCCCGCCGTGCAGGAGGCGCGCCGGCTCATGAAAGAGGCGGGATACGCACAGGGAATCAAGGGGCTCGATTTCGTGGTGCGTGACGCCAACACGTTCAAGCTCTGGGCGGTGGCCATCCAGGCCATGCTGAAGGAGCACATCAACATCGAATGCAACCTGCGGGTCGTGCAAATTTCGAACTGGTTCGAAGAGGTCAGCGCCGGCAACTTCGACCTCGGCATCAGCGCGATCGTCTCCACGCTCATGGACCCGTCCGATTACTTCACCGCCTGGTACGGCAAGGATGGTCCCCAGAATTACTCGTACTGGACCAACCCGGCGTTCCACGACATCACGAGCCAGGTGGATCACGAGCTGGACGACAACCGGCGCCGAACGCTGGTGCGCAAGGGCGAGGAGATCCTCGAGCAGGACCCGCCACTCATCCCGGTGGCCTACGAGCAGATCTGCGACGCCTGGTACAACAGGGTCCACGGCCAGAACCCGAGCACGTACTTCGGCATCTACGACGTCGTCCGATGGGATCAGGCCTGGATCGCTTGATTGAAGTCGGGGGTCTCCAAGGGCCCCCCAGGCTCCCCGACGCTCGGGTCTCGGCCTAACGCGTGCGGAAGTACCTCGCGCGCCGGGCGGTGTACGCCGTCGTCACGCTGCTCGGCGTCTCGCTCAGCGTCTTCGTGATCCTCCGAATTCTCCCGGGGGATCCGCTGGTCATGATCCTCGGCGTCGAGGGTCACGCGCAGATGAAGCCGGCCGACCGCGCCCACATCATGGCCGACCTCGGACTCAGCGACCCCTTGCCGGTGCAGTACGTTCGCTGGCTCGGAGACATCGGCGCCGGCCGCTTGGGCAAGTCGTTCTTCCGCGGCGACACCGTGGCTGAGCTGATCCGCCACCGCGGACCGATCAGCGCGGAGATCGGCGTGCTCGCCCTGATCGTCTCCTGGCTGGTCGGGCTCCCGGTCGGCATCTTGAGTGCCTTCAAGCCGAACAGCATGCCCGACGGCCTGGCCCGCGCCCTGTCGGTGCTCTTCATCGCGATCCCCGGCTTTTGGCTCGGCATGCTCATCGTCCTCGCACTGCTGTTCTGGTTCGGCTACAAGGCCCCGATCGTGATCGTCCATTTTTGGCAGGATCCCTGGCAGAATCTGCAGCTCATCCTCGGCCCGGGCGTGGTCCTGGGCCTGGCCCAGGGCGCCTACATCGCCCGGATGTCGCGCTCGTGCCTGCTGGAGGTCATCGGCGAGGACTTCGTGCGGACGGCTCGGGCCAAGGGCCTTCGCGAAGGGCTGGTGGTGTTGCGGCATGCCTTGCCCAACGCGCTCCTACCGGTCATAACGATCTCCGGCGTGCTCCTGGGTTTCGTGCTGGGCGGCTCCGTGGCGGTCGAGCAGGCTTTCGGCGTCCCCGGACTCGGGCGCGCGCTCGTCACCGCGGTGATCGAGCGCGACATCGTCGTCGTACAGAACCTCGTGCTCCTCTACGCGGTGATCTTTGTGGCGGTCAACGTGCTCGTGGACCTCTCCTACGCGTGGCTCGACCCGCGCATCCGGTACTCCTGATGGCCGTGCGCACCGCCGAGCCGTCGGCTCCGGTCGTCTCCGAGGCCGTGACGCGCGCCTCGGTGCTGGCCGAGCTCGCGCGCTTCTCGCGCCGCAACACGCTGGCCGCCCTGGGCGGCGCGGTCGGGCTGTGCATCATTTTCGTCGCCATCGCCGCACCGCTGCTCGCGCCCTACGACCCGCTCAAGGCGGACTTCCGCGCGATGAACAAGCCGCCCAGCGCGCACCACGCGCTCGGCACCGACCAGGTCGGGCGCGACACGCTGAGCCGCGTGATCTACGGCGCCCGCACGTCTTTGTTCGTCGCGTTCTCGGCGGTGATCCTCGGGACCACCGTCGGCTCACTGTGGGGCGTGGCGTGCGGCTATCTACGCGGGCGCTTCGACCTGGTGAGCCAGCGCATCATGGAGATCATGCAGGCGTTCCCCGATCTCATCCTCGCTATGGCGATCTCGATGGCGATCGGTACCGGCCTGCAGGCTGTGATCTTCGCCATCGCCATCACGCGCATTCCGTTCGGGGGCCGCGTCATCCGCTCGGTGGCGCTGTCGGTCCGCGAGATGCCCTACGTGGAGGCGGGGCGGGCCAGCGGCGCCTCCGCGCTGCGGGTGATGACGTTCCACGTCTTGCCCCAGTGCGTCGCGCCCTATCTGGTGCTCGCCACGACCCATCTCGGCGTGGCGATCGTCATCGAGGCGTCGCTCGGTTTCCTAGGGGTCGGCGTGCCACCACCCACTCCGACGTGGGGCAACATGCTCGCTGACTCGATCACGGCGCTGGTGCCGCCGTGGTGGCTCGCGTTCTTCCCGGGCCTGGCCATCACCGTGACCGTGCTCGCGTTCAACCTGCTGGGCGACGGCGTCCGCGATACGTTCGATCCGCGGCTCTCGCCGGCCTTCTTGCGCATCATGACCGGCGGCCGGCGCGCGTAAGGACCGCTCAGCTCCCGTCCCAGAGATCCGGTCCGACGCAGAGGGCGACCACGTAGCCCTCGTACGTGAGATGTCGCCCCCGGAGCTCCAGACCCTCGGCGGTCGTGACTCGATGCCGGCCGGGAGCGACTTCCTCGCAGGTCACGTCGAGGAGCGACATCGCCAGACCGCGGCCCAGCACCTTCGAGCACGCTTCCTTCAGCGTCCAGAGAATCGCCAGGCCTTCCTCGGATGACCGGTCGCCGAGCACGACGTCACGGTCGTGGGTGAATGCGGCGGCGAGTCGCGCCAGTCGAGGGGAGACCATCTCGATGTCGACGCCCAATCGGGTGGCGGGCGCGCTCGAAATGGCCGCGCAGGCGAATCGATCCTTGTGGGAAAGGGAACACGCGTAGCGGACGTCCGGGCCGCCGGCGATGAGCCGGACCAGGCGCGGCCGTCCCCGGGCGTCTTTCGCCACTTCGCAGTCTCTCGGATCATCGATCCAGCGCTGCCGCAAGAGCAGGGTCTTCAGGCAGATCCGGGCGCCGAGCCATTCCAGCCGGCGCGGCGGCTCACGAAGCTGCGCGCATTCCGCGTGCTCCGGGGCCGTGAGGAAAAGAGCCGCCGCGGCCTCGCCGTCGGCCAGCCCACTCACATCGAGCACGGCGACATCGATGCCCGCTTCGTCGAAGCCGAGGAGTGTCGGCTCGGGGACCAGGGGCGCCGCCTTCAACGGTTGTGTCCCTCGAGTGCCTCGAACTGCGCCAGCCGCCCGCCAGTCGCGTCGAAGAGCTCGAGGCGGTCGCCGGCGATGCTCCACCGGGCCGCGCCGCTCAGCGCCCGGCGAAGACCGCGCTCCGTGTCGGCCGTGTTCGGACACGCCATCTGTGTCCCGGCCAGGGCGCCGAACTTGATCCTGTCGCCGCTCAGCGTGTACGAGCCGATCATGCGGTTGCAGCCGTCCGATCCACCGACGCGGCCGGTCCCACCCAGGAGGATGTAGACCTCGCGCATCGACTCGGCAGCCGGCACCGGCTTGCCATCGAGCTCGATCGCCTTCCAGTACGTCTTCTCGAGCGGTCGGGACGATTGGGGCTCGGGCGACGTGCCCGGGGCGGGGGAGCCGGACGGCATGGCGCCGGCGCGACGCAGCATGATCGCGACGGTCGCCCCGTTCCCCTGGGTAAGGACGGAATGGCTCTCATCGCTCGTGAACATGAGCCGATCGCCGTCCACGATCCGAGCGCGGACGACGTAGCGGTGATCGGGATGGATACGAGCCAGATCGACGGGGAGCTGGAACCGGATCGGCGGATTACCCGGCGGCGTCAGGCGCGTCCGCGTGAGCACGTCGGCGGGCGCGTCGGCCCGCGACACGTCCTCGAGCGTCGCTTCGAATGCCGCGGTCGGCGGCAGCGCGATGCGCTCGCGATAGGTCGCCGTGCCGTGGATCGACTGCGCGATCGCCGGCCCGGCGATCGCGGTCAGCAGGGCCGTTGCAGCGATCGGGCCGGCGACAATCTTAGGTGACCCTAACCAGAAATACCTGGTGGACATACTTTTGGGACATCTGCTATCCTCAGAGCGTTCGGAAAGGAGTCCTCGGTGCGCGTGATCGGACTGATCGTGCTCATTGCCGCCCTCGGTCCGCTCGGGACCGCCGGCGCGTCGGAAGTCGTCGTGTCTACCGCCCGTCACGATGGCCAGGAGCCCGCGATCGAAGCACTCACGAAGAAGACCGGCATTCAGGTCAAGCTGCTGGCCGGAAGCACCGGCGAGCTGCTCGAGCGGCTGAAGGCGGAGGGCGAGAAGACTCCGGCGGACATCCTGCTGACAGTCGACGCCGGCAACCTGTGGAACGCCGCGCGGGTCGGCCTCCTGTCGAAGATCGATTCGCCCGAGCTCGCCTCCAATGTTCCCGCCTCCCTCCGCGATCCGGACAATCGCTGGTTCGGCCTCACGGTGCGTGCGCGCACTATCATGTACCACACCGGCAAGGTCAAACCGGCGGAGCTCTCGTCGTACGAGGCGCTCGGCGATCCAAAGTGGAAGGGCGAGGTCCAGCAGATGTTCGCGGACGTCGCGTTCGAGTTCCCGGCGAACCCCCAGGCGGCGGTGAATCCGGTGGTCGCGAAGTGGGGGAAGTTCGAGCAGGACGATATCAACATCGCGTCGGCCGGCGAATTCCAGGCGCCGGCGACGCGGCTCGCCGATCGCGCGGGGTACAAGTAGTGATCGTCTGTCTCTGCCGGGGCGTCGCCGACCACGTCATCCGGGCGACCATCGCGCGGGGCGGCGACACGCGTGAGCGGCTGGCCGACGCCTGCGGTGCCGGCACCGAGTGCGGCAGCTGCGTCTGGATGCTGGAGGCCATGCTTGATGAGGTCCAGGGCGCGGACTATAGTGGCGCAGCACTGCGATCCCACCTCACGATTGGAGAACCAGCATGCGGGGCCACGAGCGGGTCGTCTCCCTGCTGAACGACGTCCTCACGGCCGAGCTCACCGCGATCAACCAGTACTTCATCCACGGCCGCATGTGCGAGAACTGGGGCTACGAGCGGCTCTGGAAGCGCCTGCGCGAGGAGTCGCTCGGTGAGATGCGCCACGCCGACAAGCTCATCGAGCGCATCCTCTACCTCGAAGGCGTGCCCAACGTGCAACGGCTCGGCAAGGTCAACGTCGGGGAAACAGTCCCGGAGCAGCTCCGGCTCGACCTCGAGCTGGAGCGTGCCGCCATCAGCGCCCTCAACGCCGGCATCGAGCTGGCCCGGAGCCTCGGCGACAACGGCAGCCGCGACCTGCTCGAAGACATCCTGGAGGCGGAGGAGAAGCACGCCAACTGGATCGAGGCGCAGATGACGCTGATCGCGCAGACCGGCGAGGGCAACTACCTGGCGCAGCAGATCAAGGACGAAGCGTAAGTCAGCGCTTCAGCGTGCCGCCGTGGCCTCCGCGCCCGCGTAGTCCTTCCGGTGAAAGTAGTTGGCGTTGTAGAACTCCAGCACCAGGTCGCGATAGACCGCGCGGGGATAGCGCGCTGGGTTGGCCGCGCTCACGCACGAGGGCAGACACTCGATGACGGCATCGATGTTCGGGCTGTAGAAGAACGCGATCGAGTACCGGTCCTTCCCGGAGTCGTTCAGCACCCCGTGCGGGGTCGATAGGAAGCGGTCGTTCGACCACCGCTTCATGATGTTGCCGAGGTTCACCAGGAAGGTTCCGGGAATCACCGGCGGCGCCAGCCACTCGCCGCTCGGCAGGCGGACGGCCAGGCCGGGGACGTCCTCGCGAGCCAGCATCGTGATGAAGGAGTTGTCGGTGTGCGGGCCCTGGCCGAACTGCTCGGGATCGTCCGACTCCTGCGGCGGGTAGTGCAGGAACCGGAGATTGATGTGGGCCTCGTTCTGGAAGAACTGGCCGAAGTGATCGGCCGGCATCTCCGCGGCGCGGGCCAGGAGGGGCAGGAGCCGCTCGCCGAGCGCCTCCATGGTCTTGAAGTAGGTGACCATGGCCGCTCGCATGCCGTCGTGACCCTCGGGCCAACGGTTTCGGCCGCGCAGCGGGAGGCCCGCGACCACGTCGGGATGGTCGGCACGGCGATCGTGGCTGATGAAGAAGCTCTCGTTGAAGTTCGGACGCGTTGCCTTGTGAACCGTCGAGTGCCGCTGCATGCTCTGGTTCACGGCAAGGTAGCCGATGTTGTTTTCGTTGATCTTGAGAGCGCTCTTCGATTCGAGCGGCATCGCGTGAAACTCGCGCGAGGCCGCGAAGGCGTCGTCGATGAGGGCCTGCGGGACGCCGTGCCCGGCCAGGTAGAAGAAGCCGACGTTCTCGCATGCGCGGCGGATCGCCACGGCCACGGCCTCGACCGCGCCCGGCTCGCCGCGGAACGCGGGCCCGACGTCGATCAGGGGAATCGCGCGGATCGCCTCGTCGACGTGCTCGACCGCCAGGGTCTTGAAGATGTTCATCCCGAGCCTCCGTTCTCCGCGAGATCGTAGCGCGGCCCGCGGGGCCGAGGCCAGGAAGTTTTCGCGTCGCGCCGTCGTTGACAGGGCGTGCGTCAGTCACTAGGGTAGTTGCCGGAAACACGGAGGGGTTCATGGAGCGTCGCGACTTTTTCAGGCTACTCGCGGGGACGACGACGGCGCTGGGCATGGCGCGAAGGGCGGGCCACGTTGATGCGCAAACACTCCGGCCGACGCCGAGCTGCCCGGACGGCTCGGAGCCGACACCCCGTCAGACCGAGGGCCCCTACTTCAAACCCGCTTCCCCGGCGCGGGCGTCGCTGCTCGAACCGGGCATGAGCGGCGTCAGGATCGTCGTCACCGGCGTCGTCCGGCTCGCGAGCTGCCAGCCGGTCCCGCGCGCGCTGATCGACGTCTGGCATGCCGACGACCGCGGCGACTACGACAACGCGGGCTATCGCCTGCGGGGCCACCAGTTCACGGACGACCAGGGCCGCTATCGTCTGGAGACGATCGTGCCCGGCGTCTATCCCGGGCGCACCCGCCACTTTCACCTCAAGGTACAGGCGCCGAAGGGACCGGTGTTGACGACCCAGCTCTACTTCCCCGGCGAAGCCGCCAACGCGAGCGACCCCATCTTCAATCGCGAGCTCGTCCTGCGCGTGCGGGACGGCGCCGAGGGCAAGACGGCGACATTCGACTTCGTGCTCCGATCCTGACGGGATGACCGACTTCACGAGCGAGACCCGCGACGGCATGCGGATCGACTGGGACGTCCCCATCCGCGCCGACGACGGGCTCGTGCTGCGCGCCGACGTCTACCGGCCGCTCGATGCCGGCAAGCACCCGGTCATCCTGACGTACGGCCCGTACGGCAAGCTGCTCCACTTCGAGGATCTCTACACCGACCAGTGGCGGCGCATGGTCGCCGAGCACCCGGACGTTCCGGCCGGCTCGACGAACAAGTACCAGAACTGGGAAGTGGTCGATCCAGAGAAGTGGGTCCCGGACGGCTACGCGTGCGTGCGGGTCGATTCGCGCGGTGCCGGGCGATCGCCGGGACGGCTCGACATCTGGTCGGCCCGCGAGGCGAAGGATCTCTACGACTGCATCGAGTGGGCGGCCGGGCAGCCGTGGAGCAGCGGGAAGGTCGGGCTCAACGGCATCTCGTACTACGCGATGAACCAGTGGCAGGTGGCGGCGCTCCAGCCGCCGCACCTGAGCGCCATCTGCATCTGGGAGGGTGCGGCCGACTACTACCGCGACCTCAGCCATCACGGCGGCATCCTCTGTGCGTTCGGCCGGGCGTGGTTTCCGTCCCAGGTGATCCGCGTCCAGCACGGGCGGGGAAGCCACGGATACCGGAGCCGTCTCAACGGCGAGTGGGTGTCGGGCCCGCCGACCTTGACGGAAGAAGAGCTCGGCGCCAACCGCCGTGACTTCTACGAGGATTGCTGGCGAAATCCGCTCGCCAGCGACGAGTACTGGCGCTCGCGCATGCCCGACTGGTCGAAAGTGACGGTGCCGCTCTTCTCCTCCGGGAACTGGGGCGGCCAGGGTCTCCATCCACGCGGCAACTTCGAGGGGTTCGTACGGTCGGCGTCGAAGCAGAAATGGCTCGAGGTCCACGGCATCGAGCACTGGACGCACTTCTACACCGACTACGGCGTGAGCCTACAGAGGAAGTTCTTTGGTTACTTTCTGAAGGACGAGGACACCGGGTGGAGGAAGCAGCCAAAGGTCATGCTGCAGGTGCGCCATCCCGGCGAGCGATTCGTCGAGCGGCACGAGAAGGAATGGCCGCTTGCCCGGACGCGCTGGACCAAGCTCTACCTGAGCCCGTCCGACCAGTCCCTGTCCCGCGCCCCGGTGGGCCGGCGGGGCAACGTCACCTACGACGGCCTCGGCCCCGGCGTCACGTTCCTCACGCCGCCGCTGTCGAGAGAGACCGAGATCACCGGGCCCATCGCTGCCAAGCTCTTCGTATCGTCGTCCACGTCCGACGCCGATCTGTTCCTGATCGTCCGCGCGTTCGCTCCGAACCTCGAGGAGGTCGTGTTCCAGGGTGCGCTCGACCCGCACACCCCGATCGCTCAGGGATGGCTGCGCGCGTCGCACCGCAAGCTCGACGCGAAGCTCACGCTGCCCTATCGCCCGTACCACACTCACGACGAGAAGCAGCCGCTGGCTCCCGGCAAGCTCTACGAGCTCGACGTCGAGGTCTGGCCGACGTGCATCGTGCTACCGGCCGGTTACCGAATCGGGCTCACCGTTCGCGGGCGCGACTACGAGTACCCCGGCGGCCCGTCGACCGGGCTCGGCACGCTCGGCGCCGTATTCACGGGCGTCGGCCCGTTCCACCACAATGACCCGCGCGACCGACCGGCCGAGGTCTTCGGCGGGAAGGTCACGCTTCACTGCGGCCCGGGCCGGCCGTCCCACCTGCTACTGCCCGTGATTCCGACCGCGAAGTAGTCGCGGTCGCCGCCGCTACTTCCGGCCGATCGCGCGCCAGATCTTCTCGGCGGTGAGCGGCAGGTCGACGTGGGTGACCCCGAATGGCGCGAGCGCGTCGACGACCGCATTGACGATCGCCGGCGGCGCCACGCACGCGCTGCCCTCACCGACGCCCTTCACGCCGAGCGGGTTGAGCGGTGACGGCGTGACCGTGCGATCGACCACCAGGTCGGGCATGTCGTCGGCGCGTGGGATCGCGTACTCCATGAGCGTGCCCGTCAAGAGCTGACCGTCCTCGCCGTACACGATCCGCTCCAGCATTGTCTGACCCAGGCCCTGGGCGAAGCCGCCCACGATCTGGCCGTCGATGAGCAGCGGGTTGATCGCGTTGCCGCAATCGTCCACCGCGACGAATCGCTCGACCCGCACCTGGCCGGTATCGCGGTCGATGCGGACCACGGCCAGCCCGGCGCCGAAGCTCCACGACGGCTGATCCTGGCGGAAGAACACGGTCGCCTCGAGCCCGGGCTTCTCCTCGGGTGGCAGCCCCATCCCCCGATGCGCGAATTCGCCGACCCGATCCCAGCCGACCACCTTTTCCGGCACGCCCTTCACCTGAAAGCCGCCGCGCCCGATCTGAAGATCGTCTGGGCTCGCCTCCAGGAGCTGCGCCGCGAGGCGCCGGCCCTTTTCTCTGACCTCGGCCGCCGCCTGGGCGAGCGCGTTGCCGCCGAGACCGGCGCTGCGGCTGCCGAACGTTCCGATCGATTGCGGCGCGCCTGTTGTGTCGCCGTGGCGAACGATCACGTCCTCGTGGGCCACGCCGAGCTGGTCGGCGATGATTTGCGCGAAGGTCGTCTCGTGCCCCTGGCCGTGGGGGCTCGATCCGGTGATCGCTGTGACCTTGCCGCTCCGCTCGACCCGGACGACACCGCTCTCCCAGCCCAGGACGTTGGTCGATTCGACGTAGGCCGCGACACCGATACCGAAGATCTCTCCGTGCTCGCGCGCCACGGCCTGGTCCCGACGCAAGCGCGGATAATCCGCCAGCTCTACCACGCGGTCCATCGCGCGCGCGTAGTTACCGGAGTCGTAGGCGACCCCGAACGGCGTGCGATGGGGAAACGCGCCGGGCGGGATGAAATTGCGCCGGCGAATCTCGACCGGATCGAGGCCGGCCGCGCGCGCCGCCTCGTCCATCAACCGCTCGATCAGGTAGACGCCGACCGGGCGGCCCGATCCTCGGTAGGGCCCGGTCGGGGCCGTGTTCGTGTAAACCCCGAGGCTCAAGAGCTCGGCGTTCGGGATCCGGTAAGGGCCGAAGATGTGGGTCGCGTGAGACATCGGCGGCACGAGCGACAGCCCGAGAAGATGCGCGCCCAGGTCGAAGATGGTCTTGCCCCTGACCCCGATGAGCTCTCCGTCGGCGGTCAGAGCGCCCTCGGCCTCCGACACGGCGGCCCGCGCCTGGATGGTGGTGAGCAGGTCCTCGGTTCGCGTCGATATCCATCGCACGGGCCGCTCGAGCTGTCGGGCAAGCGCGGCGGCGACGATCTCCTCGCGATAGAGCGGCCCCTTGACGCCGAAGCCCCCGCCGACGTCGGGAGCAATGACGCGCAGCTTGTGTTCGGGGAAGCTCAGGACGGCGGCGAGGTCGGCGCGCGAGAGAAACGGATTCTGGGTGGTGAGCCACAGCGTCAGCTCTTCGCTGCCGGCGTCGTACCGCGCCAGCACGCCGCGCGGCTCCATCGGCACACCGGCCAGCCGGCCGTGGTCCAGACGCACCTTCACGACGCGCGCGGCGCGGGCGAACGCGCCCTCGACGTCGCCGCCCTTCATGGGCCAGCTGAACGCCTGGTTCGTCCCGAGCTCGGGATGGGAGAGCGGCGCTCCCGGCTCGAGCCCGCGCTCGGGATCGGCGATCGGCGGCAGTGGCTCGTACTCGACCTCGATCAGCTCGGCGGCATCGCGCGCGAGCACCGCGCTCTCCGCGACCACCACGGCAACGGGAACACCCGTCGAGTCCACGACCGGGCCAGCCAGATACGGACAGCGGACATGCTTCAGCCCCGGCAGCATCGCCATGAAGGGCAGGGGCCCCAGCGGTCCGAGGTCAGCGGCCGTGGCGACCCGGATCACCCCCGGCGCGCCGCGAGCCGCGTCGGTCCGGAGCATTGCGATGCGGGCGTGGGCATGAGGGCTCCGGAGAAACGCCAGGTGCGCGAGCCCGGGCATCTTGATGTCGTCGACGTACTGCCCGCGACCCGTGATGAGCTTCGGGTCTTCCGTGCGCCTCAGCGGCCGGCCGACATACGGCTGGCGGTCGCTTTCACTCATGCGCGTCAGCTCACCATCGTGTGAGTCAGCTCACCGATGCCCTCGATCCAGAGCTTCACGGTGTCCCCGGCCTTCAAGAACGTCCGCCGCGGCATCCCCACGCCCGCCGGGGTTCCAGTCAGGATGAGATCGCCGGGGTAGAGCGTCACGCGCGAGGACAGCATGGCGATCTGCTCGGCGGTGCTGAAGATCATCTTGCCCGTGTGCGAGTCCTGCATGACCTTGTCGTTCACCCAGAGCTTCAGCGCGAGGTTCTGCGGGTCGGGAATATCGCTGGCCGGCACGATCCACGGGCCGAGCGGGCAGGCCCCGTCGAAGCACTTCTGGCTGAGCCAGTCGTAGTGAAACGGCGAGGTCGCCGGGTTCTTGTCGCGCCGCATGACGTCGCGCGCCGAGAGGTCGTCAGCGATCGTGTAGCCGGCCACGCAGTCCAGGGCTTTTTCGACCGACACGTCCCGAGCGGCGCGGCCGATGACCGCCGCGAGCTCGACCTCCCAGTCGACCATCTGGGAATAGACCGGGAGCTTCACCTTGGCCCCGGGCCCCACCACCGCGCTCCTGGAGCTCTTCACGAAGTGCCAGGGCTTCTCGCCCAGCTCCTTCATGTTCGGTCCGGGCGCCTGCCCCTGGGCCCGCGCCATCTCGGCCATGTGGTCGGTGTAGTTGGCGCCCGCGCAGTAGATGTTTCCCGGATAGAGCACAGGGGCCAGGAGCTTCACGCGCGTGAGCGGAATGCCTTTCGCCCGGCCCCTGCCGGCCTCGAGTCGCTTGGCGGCCTGGGCGAGGAGACGCCGGGCCCGGCCCCAGTCCTCGAGCATGCCGAGCACGCTCGCATGGTCGGCGACTCCCGTGACCTTCGCCGCGTCGTACACCGTGTCCGCCACCAGCACGCCCGCGCGCGCCGTTCGACCGGCCTGATAGCTCAGCAGCTTGTAGGGCATCACCTCACTCCTTCCTTGAAGCGGATGATTCGGTGTGAAGAGGGCTTGCCGAGGGCCCGACGATACCATAGCCTGTCCGACGCGACTCACGACTCGCAGGGGGAGAAGCCATGAAACAGCTCACCGCCAACGTCTTCGTCGAAACCGAGCTGCGCGGGTCCAATCACGGGATCGTCACCACCTCGGACGGGATCGTGATGATCGACACCCCGCACAAGCCCAGCGACGCCCTCAGACTCAAGGCCGACGTCGAGCGTCGTGGCCGGCTGCGCTACATCCTGAACACCGAGCCTCACGGAGACCACTGGACGGGGAACGCGTACTTCGACGTCCCGGTGGTTGCCCACGAGGGCGTGAGAACGCGCATCCTAACGACCGACTTGCCGTCTCACGTCGCGCGGGTCGCCACGTTCGGTCCGGAGGAGCCGAAGCTCCTGGAGGGCTATCGGCCGAACGCGCCGGTCATCACCTTCGAGAAGGAGATGAAGCTCCACGTCGGCAACCACACCTTCCGCCTGGTCTCCATGCCCGGGCACACGGCCTATCAGGCCGCGGTAATCGTCGAGGAGGAGGGCGTCGTCTTCACCAGCGACAACATCTTCTGCAAGGTGCAGACGTGGCTACAGGAAGCGGATCCCGATCTCTGGCTGGTGGCCCTCGAGTCGCTCAGGGGCCTGCGCGAGGACATGTTCGTTCCCGGTCACGGGCCAGTGTGCGACAAGAAGTACTTGAACGAGCAGGGTGCCTTCATCCGCGAGTGGGTCGACTACGTGCGCGGCGCCGTCGGGAAGGGGCTGAGCAAGGAGCAATGCGCTAACGAACTGACCGCCATGACGGACCGCTACCCGATGGACGTCGGTCAGAACGGGATGGCGCCGATGGTCATGAAGATGAACGTGGCCAACCTCTACGACTTCGTCACGAACCGAGGGATCCACCGCAGGAACTGACATCAGGCGGCTGAAACAGGCTCCCGGAGTTTTGTTCAGCCGCCTCTACTTCCTCGCGGGCCAGTCGTCGAACGACTCGGGGTGGCGGTCGGCGCCCGCCTGCACCCGGTAGAGCACCATGCGCGTCAGCGCCGTCACCTGGTGAACCTCGCCCGCGGGGAAGATGACCGTGTCACCGGGCCCGAGCTTCCGCTCGACTCGGCCGTCGTTGAAGATCCCGTTGCCGTCGATCACGTGATAGATCTCGTCGGCGCCGGGATGATTGTGAATGGGCGAGGTCTGGCCCGGCTCCCAGCAGGCGATCGAGATGTCGCTCCGCTGGGTCGCGGTCAGGCTCTTGTGAACGTGGTGGTCGGGCGAGAACTCGCGGGCCGCCTTCAGGTCGATGATTTCCATCCCGCTCCCCTTTCGATCCATGGTTGCTTCGGTGCGCTTTACCATACGCCACCCGTGCGGATCGCGACGCCCGTCATGAGCATGGCCACCCCCAGCAAGGTGACACCCACGATGTGATAGGCCAGACTGGAGAGCGCGCCGGCGTCGAGCACCGGCACGAGCCGAAACCGGGCGTGAGCCGCGAGCGCGAGCGTGGCCGCCAGGAGCCCGAGCTTCACGAGGACGAGCCAGCCCTGGAGCGAAGCCGGCGCGAGCCAGCCGCGGATGTCGGGAACCCAGTGAAGGGCGAGCCAGACGCCGGTGAGTACCTGCAGCGCGAGCGCCGGAAGACCGATGCGCTCGTATCCCGATTCGAACTGGCGGACGATCGACGCATCACGGGCGTGAAGCGCGCGGGGCAGCACAACCAGCGACAGCACGAGGTGACCGCCGACCCAGACCGAGGCGCCGAGCAGGTGCAGAATGATGAGCAGACGATACACGGCGGATCGTAGCACGTTTCCGGAAGGGTGTTGACACGCCGGCAGGATTAAGTCATCCTAATTTCTCCTGAACTGGAGCCTTAACCCCGCTGGAGGTGGAGCATGCGGAGACTCTTCAGGCTGCCGATCGCCGGCGTTCTCGCCGGTGTCCTTCTCGTCGCGGGAGCGGCCGCGGCGGCCGATGTGCAAATCCCCCTGACCCTCGAGAAGAATCAGTTCCAGCCCGCTGAGGTGAAGGTGAAGGCCAACACCCCCTTCGTGCTCGTCATCACCAACAAGAACCCGAAGGCCGCAGAGTTCGAGAGCAAGGACCTCCGTGTCGAGAAGGTGGTGCCCGCCGGCAAGACCGTCAACGTGCGGATCCGGGCGCTGAAGCCGGGGACCTACGCGTTCTTCGACGACTTCAACCAGCAGACGACCGGGCGCATCGTCGCCGAGTAGCTGCGGGGTTTTATGGGCGGTACCTTCGTCGTCACGCTTCGCGAGGGCTTCGAGGCCGCGCTCATCCTGGGGATCGTCTACACCTATCTCCAGAAGATTGGCGCCGAACGCCAGTATCACTACGTGACGCGGGGCGGTCTGCTCGGCGTGCTGGCCAGCGTCGCCCTCGGCCTGGTCGTCACCGTCCTCTCCGGGCCGCTGCTCGATCTCGGCCCCGACGTCATCGGCCTCGCGGTCATCTTCGTCGCGGTGGTCGTCCTGACCTGGCACGGTTACTGGATGCAGCAGCACGCGCGGGCAGTGAAGAGCGAGGTCCAGCGCCGCATCGACGAGGCACAGGAGACGCACCGACTCTGGATCGTCGGCGTGCTTGCGTTCACGGGTGTTTTCCGTGAGGGCGCCGAGACCGTCCTGTTCCTGTGGGGCCTCATGAGTCAGGCCACGACCACGTCGGGATGGGCAGGCGCCCTCGGGGCCGTTCTGGGTCTCATCATGGCCGCAACCCTTGGCTGGGGTATCTTCCGCAGCGGACGACACATCAGCCTGCAGCGGTTCTTTGCGATCACCTCCGTGTTCCTTCTCTTCCTGGCCGCCGGCATGTTCAGTACGGGCGTCGGCCGACTGGAGGCCATGGGCTTTCTTCCGCAGACGCCGATCGCCTGGGATACGTCGCTCGTCCTCGACGATCACGGCCTCGTGGGCGGGTTCCTCAACGGGCTCGTCGGTTATCGCGCGAGACCCTCGGTTCTCGAGGCGAGCAGCTACGTGTTCTACTTGCTGGTCGCCGGCACGCTCCTGTTCAGACCGGGATCTTCGACGCCACAGTCGCGTGAGCCACGAGTGCCCGCTCACGCCGCGCGAGGATGACGATCAGCTGAGCCTCTCCTCGTTCTCGAGCGCAGCACACCTAGCCAGCCAACAGGCCGTCTCGACGGCCGACAGCCAGCCAACGACCGGGTCCCTCAATGGACCGGAAAGGATGGCTGGTCATGTACCGACGCTTCCAGCGAGCCACCGGGCGCACCGTGTTCGCACTCTCGTTCATGCTCGGGAGTCTCATCTGGGCCGAGCCGGTACTCGCCGACGAACCGCTCTTCGGCTACACCTACACGGCCGATCTCCTGCCCAAAGGGAAATGGGAGCTCGAGCAGTGGATCACCGACCGCGAGGGACAGGCCTTCGGCCACTATCACAACTTCAAGTTCCGCACCGAAGTGGAATACGGCCTGACCGACAACTTCCAGCTCTCGGGCTACCTCAACTACAGCTACCTCAATGCCAAGAACAACAGCGTCGCGCACCTCACCGAGGGTCTCGACATTCCCTTCGATCACGACTCGACGAAGCTGTACAGCGCCATGCGCTTCGACGGGGTCTCCGTCGAGGGCATTTACCGGGTCCTGAGCCCGTACAAGGACCCGATCGGCTTGGCGGTTTACCTCGAGCCCGAGGTCGGGCCCCGCGAGCAGGCGCTCGAGATCAGACTGATCCTCCAGAAGAACTTCTTCGACGACCGGCTGGTGGTGGCCGCAAACGCGTGGATCGAGTTCGAGCACGAGCAGGGTTCCAATCTCGTGACACCGGGCAGCGGTGATGTCCCGGACGGCGCCATCGAGAAGGCCACGATGGCCGAAATCGACCTGGGCGTCTCGTACCGGTTCCTGCCGCGCTGGTGGGGCGGTATCGAGTTCAGGAATCACAGCGAGTTCGAGGGCTTCTCGCTGGCCTACCGAAACATGGAGCACACGGCCTTCTTCCTCGGCCCGACCATCCACTTCGGTAGCGAGCACTGGTGGATCACCGTCTCGGCCCTGCGTCAGGTCGGCGCGATCGGCGTCAGCAGCGAGAACAAAGCGCAGATGCGCGGCCACCGGATCTTCGGCGACGAGCACACCAGCTGGGACGGGATCCGCGTGCGGGTCGGCTACAATTTCTGAGCCCGTGCCCGCCCGCTGCGATCGCCTCAACGCGCGATGAGAAGGCGTTGGCCCATCCTCCCGCTCCTCCCCGCTGCGGCGGTCGTCGTGGTCGGCCCCGGGCCGGCCCACGCGGTCCAGTACCTCACCGTCGAGCAGGCGCAGCGGCTCTGCTTCGCCGAGGCGACCGCCTTCGAGCCCGCCGACGTGAAGCTGACCCGCGAGCAGACGCGCGCCATCGAGAAGGACTCGCGGGTCGACGTGCGCGAGGCGACCGAGAAGGTGTGGCGCGTCCTCAAGGGGACCACGTTCGTGGGCTGGTTCATCGTGGACGAGGTGGTCGGCAAGCACGAGTTCATCACTTGGGCGCTCGCCCTGAACGCCGACGGCGCCGTGCGGCAGATCGAGATACTCGACTACCGTGAGACCTACGGACACGAGATCCGCGACCCGAAGTGGCGCGAGCAGTTCGTCGGCAAGACCCACGGCGCGCCGCTGAAGCTCGACGCCGACATCAAGAACATCAGCGGCGCCACCCTCTCCAGCCGCCACATCGCCGAAGGGGTCCGGCGACTCCTGAGCCTTCATGCGCTCGTCCTCAAACGGTGACGTAACGCGGTGCCGGCCGCTCCTCGGCACCTTCGTCGAGATGGCTGCGACCCACACGAGCACTCGGCAGGCGCATCGTGCCGTCGACACCGCATTCGACGAAGTCGCGCTGGTCCATCGCCGTATGAGCTTCCACGACCCGGAGAGCGACGTGAGCCGGCTCAACCGCGAGGCGCTCGACCATGCGCTGGCCGTGCATCCCGCGACCTTCGAGGTGCTTCGCTGGGCGCGCACGATCGCCGAGGGCTCGGACGGCTGCTTCGACGTGACCATGGCGGGCGAGCTCGTGCGGCGCGGAATGCTGCCGCGTCCCTCATCGCCTTACGAGCCAAGCGCCGACGGATCATGGCGCGACCTCGAGCTTCTGGACGGTGACCGCGTGCGATTTCACCGGCCGATCTGGATCGATCTGGGTGGCATCGCAAAGGGCTACGCCGTCGACCGTGCAATCGAGCGGCTCGGTGCGCTCGGGGTGACGCAGGCTCGCGTTAACGCCGGGGGCGATCTGCGGGTGATGGGGCCGGCGACCGAGCGCGTCTACCTCCGCGCGGCCGCGACATCGGCCGATCCGGTGGCAGTCGTCGGGCTCGCCAACGGAAGCCTCGCCAGCAGCAGCGGCGTGGAGGAGCGGCGCGACCCCGCGCGCTTCCCCGGGCTTCACGTCCACGGCGCGCATCGGCGCCGCGTGGGATCCCGGACGTTCGTCTGCGTGATGGCGGAACAGTGCGTGATCGCGGACGCGCTGACCAAGGTCGTCCTCGGTACCCGGAGCCGCGGCGCGGCGATCCTCCGGCAGTACGGAGCGACGGCCCACGTGTACACCGCTCGAAGCGGCTGGCACACCGTCGGAGTCGCCCCGTGACTCCTCGCCGGGCTCCGCGCGCCGACGGCGGCGTCCGCGTGGCGACGCTGCCGAGGGTCGTCATCAACGTCGTCGGCGCCGGGCTTTGGCTCACCGGCGCCCTGTGGCTCTGCTTTCACTACCTGCTGAAGCGGCAGGGCTGGCTCGACACCACCCACCCGCTCGAGGCCTGGTGGCTACGCTTCCACGCCGCGTTCGCGTTCGGCGCGATCTGGACGTTCGGCTTCCTCTGGGGCACGCACGTGGTCCCGGGCTGGTGGACCCGGCGTCGCGCGCGATCGGGCGTCGCGCTCGTGGCAGTGGCGGGCTGGCTCATGCTGAGCGCGTACCTGCTCTACTACCTGGGAGACGAGGATCAGCGCTTCGTCGTGTCGATTCTTCACTGGTCGATAGGTTTGTCCTGTCCCGTCCTGTTCCTGGCGCATCGCTGGAGGGCACGCGCTCACCCGCCCTGGCATTGACTTCCGTCGACCACGGGTTACCATCCCTGCCGACTCCACCCTGAGGAGGCAATACCGATGGCCCTGTCGATCGATCGCCGGGCGTTTCTCAAGGGAGCCTCCAGCACGGCCGCGCTGCTCGCGGGCGTGCCGATCCTCGCCGCCTCGCGCGCCAGCGGAGCCGACGAGCGGCTGGTCGTCGCCGTCGGGCAGTGGGGAATCGAGACGCCGTTCGCCTGGCGCTCGAGCCAGTCGGAAAAGACTCTGTGGGATTGCATGTACGACCCGCTCATCATGCGCGATCCCAAGACCTTCGAGTATCGGCCGGGTCTTGCGACCGAATGGAAGCCCTCGAACGAGCTCCGCACGTGGACGTTCAAGCTCCGCTCGGGCGTGCAGTTTCACGAGGGTTATGGCGAGATGACGGCCGACGACGTCAAGTTCACCGTCGAGCAGAATCTCAAGCCCGACTCGCAGGGCGGCTCGGCGCCGTTCTTCCGTATGCATCTGGACCGCATCGAGACACCGGACAAGTACACGGTCGTGATGCATTTCAAGAGCCGCGTATGGGAGGTGCCGTCGAACTTCACCCAGTTCGTCGGCTACCAGAACGTAACGTCGCGGAAGTACATCGAAACGGTCGGTGAGGACAAGGCGTCGCTCCATCCGATTGGCACGGGCCCCTACCGCCACGTGGAAGGTAAACAGGGCGACTATCACCGGTTCGAAGCGGTTCCGAAGCACTGGCGCCAGACGCCCGCGTTCAAGGAGCTGATCGTCCGGCGCATTCCCGATCCGGCGACGCGCCTGGCGGGGCTCCGGGCCGGTGAGATCGACATCGGCAACGTGTTCGGTGACTACCTCGATCAGGCGAAGAAGGCTGGGCTCCGCATCCACGAGACGCCGAACGCCGCGTGTCACTGGGTCGTGCTGCACGGTCAGACGACGCCGGACCGCGAAGATTACTGCCCGACGTGTCCGTGGGCCGGTGATCCCAAGGATCCGAAGAGCCAGGAGAACGCGCGGAAGGTCCGGCTGGCGCTCAACCTCGCCGTCAACAAGAAGACGATCGTGAACGCGCTCTGGAAGGGCATGGGCTCCGAGGCGCCCTTCATGTACTGGTACTACCCCTTCCACAAGGGCTTCAGCAAGGACTGGAAGGTCCCGCCGTACGATCCCGAGCGCGCCAAGAAGCTCCTCGCCGAGGCCGGTCACGCCGGCGGCTTCGAGGTTCGCGTGAACCCCTTGGTCATGACCTACGCGCTCGACGGGCCGGACATGGTGGAAGCAGTGGCGCTCGACTGGGAGAAGATCGGCATCAAGGTCCGGCGCGTTCCCGAGGCCTTCAGCAACTACCTGCCGAAGATCCGGGCCCGCAAGACCAACAAGACGCACTGGGTGTACGGCTCGCCACCGTTCGACGAGCCGGTCCTAGCCTGGCAGCGCGCCATCTATTCCAAAGGACCCTTCAATCTTCTGGCCGACGGGCCCTACGACGAGGACATCGATACGATCTCGCGCGAGCTCGACGTCGAGAAGCGTGCCCGCGCCACCCACGCGCTCGCCCAGAGGCTATACGACGAGTACAGGGGCGTCATGCTGGGTATGCGGTCGTTGACATGGGCGGTGAGCAAGAAGGTCAACAACTGGCCGACACTTGTCTACGTGCCGCTCGAGAACAACTATGAATACGTGAGCTGACGGGAGGCGTCATGGACGTCTATCTCCGCCGGATCGTCCTGCTCTTCGCGGCGCTCACCCTTGTCTGGGTCGGCCCGGCGCACGCCGCCCAGCCCGGCGAGGCGGTCATGGCGTGGCACGTCACGATCGCCCCGACGTGGTTCGATCCGTCGACGGCGCCGCCGCAGATCACACCGTTCGGCATGCTCTACGCCATCCACGACGCCATGGTCCGGCCGCTGCCCGGCCACCGGATGGCGCCGAGCCTCGCGGAGTCGTGGAAGGAGAGTCCGGACGGCAAGGTGTACGAATTCACGCTGCGCAAGGGACTCAAGTTTCACAACGGCGATCCGGTCACCGCCGAGGACGTGAAGTTCAGCTACGACCGCTACCGGGGCGCTGCGTACCGGGAATTCGAGGCCCGGGTGCAGGGCGTCGAGATCGTCGACCCGCTGACCGTGCGCTTCATCCTGAAGGAGCCGTGGCCGGACTTCATGACCTACTACGGCACCACGGCCACCGCGGCCGGACTCGTCGTCCCGAAGAAATACGTCACGCAGGTCGGCGACGACGGTTTCAGGAAGCATCCGGTCGGCGCCGGACCCTACAAGTTCGTCGGCCACACGCCCGGCGTCGAAGTCGTGCTCGAGGCCTACGCGGGGTACTGGCGGCACGCGCCGTACGTCAAGCGTCTCGTCATGAAGAGCGTCCCCGAAGGGACGACTCGAGCCGCGATGCTGAAGACCGGCGAGGCGGACATCGCCTATGCCCTCGACGGCCCCGACGCCGAGAACGTGAAGCGCGACCCGCGCCTGCAGATCGTCGCCTCGCGCCACGCCTCGATCAATTGGCTCGAATTCCCGGAGCAGTGGGATCCGAAGTCGCCGTGGACCGACAAGCGGGTGCGGCTCGCGGCCATTCACGCGCTCAATCGCAAGGCTATCAACGAGGCGGCCTGCCTCGGCTATTGCCCGCCGACGGGCATCATCATCCCGCGGGTCATGGACTTCGCGATGCAGACCGAGCCGCCGGCCTACGACCCGGCGAAGTCGAAGCAGCTCCTGGCCGAGGCGGGCTATCCGAACGGCCTCGACGCCGGCGAGCTCACGCCGATTCCGCCGTTTTTTACGATGGCCGAGTCAGTCGTGAATTACCTGAACGCGGTCGGCCTCCGCGTGAAGATGCGCATCCTGGAGCGCGCGGCCTTCTATGCCGCCTGGCGCGAGAAGAAGCTGCGCAACCTCTTCATCACCGGGGTGGGGAACTCCGGGAACGCCGCCAGCCGGGTGCAGGAGTTTATCTATTCCAAGGGCGCCTATGCCTATGGCGGCTATCCCGATCTCGACGACATGTTCCTGCAGCAGGCCCGCGAGCGCGATGTGAAGAAGCGTGAAGCCGTGCTCTTCAAGATCCAGCAGGCCACGATCGACCGGGCGATGTTCTGTCCGATCATGGACTTCCGCGCCTTGATGGGCGTGGGGCCTCGCGTCACCGAGCACACGATCACCTCGATCCACAATTCCCCGTTCCCGTCCTACGAGGACATGCGGATCAAGGACTAGGAGAGGACATCGCCATGGCCCGACCGATCGATCGCCGAACGTTCCTCAAGCGAGCCGGCACGGCCGCGGCCGCCATCACCGCCGCGCCGCTGGTGCTTCCCGGGCGCGGCGCCGGCCAGGCTCGCGATCGGCTCGTGGTGGCGGTGGGGCAGTGGGGCACCGAGACGCCGTTCGCCTGGCGCTCGACCCAGAGCGAGAAGTGCCTGTGGGACTGCGTGTACGACCCCCTCATCACGCGCGACGCGAAGACTTTCGAGTACCGCCCGGGTCTCGCGACCGAATGGAAGGCGTCGAACGATCTCAAGACGTGGACGTTCAAGCTCCGCTCCGGGGTGAAGTTCCACGAGGGCTGGGGCGAGCTGACGGCCGAGGACGTCAAGTTCACCATCGAGCAGAACATGAAGCCGGACGCCGGCGGCGGCTCGGCGCCGTTCTTCCGCAACAACCTGGAGCGCATCGAGACGCCAGACAAGCTGACGGTGGTGCTGCACTTCAAGAACCGCGTCTGGGAAGTGGCGTCGAACTTCACGCAGTTCGTCGGCTACCAGAACATCGTGCCGAAGAAGTATCTCGAGTCGGTCGGCGAGGAGAAGGCCGCCCTTCATCCCATTGGCACCGGCCCCTATCGCCACGTCGAAGGACGCCAGGGCGACTATCACCGCTTCGAGGCCGTTCAGGGCCACTGGCGCAAGACGCCGGGCTTCAAGGAGCTGGTGATTCGGCGGGTGCCCGATCCTGCCACGCGGCTGTCCGGGCTGCGCGCCGGAGAGATCGACATCGGTATCGTCTTCGGCGACTACCTCGATCAGGCCGTCAAGGCTGGGCTCCGCTTGCACGACGTTCCCAATTCCGCGTGCTACTGGGTGGTGCTCGGCGGCCAGACGACGCAGGATCGCGAGGACTACTGCCCGACTTGTGCGTGGGCGGGCGATATCAACGATCCGAAGAGCCGCGAGAACGCGCGGAAGGTGCGGCTGGCGATGAACCTCGCCGTCAATAAGAAGGCGATCATCAACGCGCTCTGGAAGGGTAAGGGCTCCGACACCCCGTTCTCCTATTACTACTATCCGTTCCACAAGGGCTACAGCACCGACTGGAAGCTCCCGCCCTACGACCCGGAGCGCGCGAAGAAGCTCTTGGCCGAGGCCGGGTACGCCGGCGGCTTCGAGGTACGAGTGAACCCGATGGTCATGGTCTACGCCCTCGACGGGCCGGACGTCATGGAGGCCGTCGCCCTCGACTGGGAGAAGGTCGGCATCAAGCCCAAGCGGTTCCCCGAGATGATCAGCACGTTCGGCCCGAAGAGCCGCAATCGAAAGAGCAACAAGACACACTGGGTGTACGGCTCGCCGCCGTTCGACGAGCCCATCCTGGCGTGGAGCCGTGTGCTCCATTCCAAGGGTGCCTTCAACCTTCTCGTCGACGGCGCCTACGACGAGGACATCGAGACGGCCATGCGCGAGTTCGACCCGGAGCGGCGCGCCAAGCTCACCTCGGCGCTGGGTCAGAAGCTCTACGACGGGTACTACGGGGTCATGCTCGGCATGAAGTCGATCACGTGGGCCACGAGCCGGAAGGTGGGCGGCTGGCAGACGCTCGCGTACGTCCCCATGGAGACCAACTACGAGTACGTGAGCCCCGCGGGCTAGGCAGAGATGAAGCGCAGCAGCGACCGCATCCTCACCACGCACGCGGGCAGCCTGCCGCGGCCGCCCGACCTGCTCGAGCTGATTCGGGCGAAGTCCGGGGAGCAGCCCTACGATCAGGGCGGCTACGCGAGCCGGGTGAGGACCGCCGTCGGCGAGATCGTCACCAAGCAGGTCCAGCTCGGCCTGGACGTCGTCGACGACGGTGAGATGGGCAAGCCCGGCTTCATTCCGTACGTCAACGAGCGGCTATCCGGCTTCGAGCCCGACCGGCAGGGTCGAGGCAGCCCGTGGAGCGGATCGCGCGAGGTGCGGGCCTTCCCGGAGTTCTACGAATGGTTCGGGCGCGCGATGCCGAGTCCTCCGGCGCGGTCGCTGCACATGGTTTGCACCGGCCCCATCGCTTATACAGGCGCCAAGCAGGTGCAGGCCGACATCGACAATCTCAAGGCCGCCCTCCAGGGTGCCACGGTCGAGGAGGCCTTCATCCCGGCGATCTCCCCGACGAGCGTCGAGGACTGGCAGCGCAACGCCTACTACAAGACCGACGAGGAGTACCTGTTCGCGATCGCGGAGGCCATGCACCAGGAGTACCGGGCGATCGTGGATGCCGGCTTCCTCGTCCAGATTGACGACCCGCACCTGGCGACTCACTACATCACGCACCCCGAGCTCGGCGTGGAGCAGGTTCGCCGCTGGGCCGAGGTGCGGGTGGAAGCACTTAACCACGCGCTCCGCGGACTCCCGCGTGATCGGATCCGCTGGCACACCTGTTACGGGATCAACATCGGCCCGCGCGTTCACGACCTGGAGCTGAAGCATTTCGTCGACGTGATGCTGAAGATCCGTGCGGGCGCGTACTCGTTCGAGGCCGCGAACCCGCGCCATGAGCACGAGTGGCGGGTGTGGGAAACCGTGAAGCCGCCGGAGGACGCCGTCCTGATCCCAGGCACCATCACGCAGTCGACCGTGCTCGTCGAGCACCCCGAGCTGGTGGCCCAGCGCATCGTCCGGTTTGCGAAGGTCGTCGGACGCGAGAACGTCATCGCGGGCGCCGACTGCGGCTTCGCCACGTTCGCGGGATCGACCGAGATCCACCCGAGCGTCGTCTGGGCAAAGTTCGGCGCGCTGGTGGAGGGCGCGCGGATCGCTACGCGGGAGCTCTGGGGCCGCGCATGAGGCGACGGTCCCTCGCACTCCTTGTGGCGGCTGTCCTGCTGGCCCTCGCCGGCTCGGGCCAGCTCGAGGCCCAGTCGTTCTTCGCGGGCAAGACCGTGCGCATCGTCGTCGGCCTGGCCCCCGGCGGCGGGTTCGACACCTACGCGCGCCTTCTCGCGCGGCACCTCGGCCGGCACATCCCTGGGAACCCCGCGATCATTGTCGAGAACATGACCGGCGCCGGCGGCCTCATCGCCGCCAACCATCTTTACCGGGTCGCCAAGCCGGACGGCCTCACGCTGGCACACGTCCCCGGGACGCTGCTGCTCGGCCAGGTGCTGGGCCAGCCCGGAGTCGAGTTCGATGCGCGGAAGTTCGAGTACGTCGGGGCGACCGTCAAGGAAGAGGTGGTGTGCTCGATGACCCGCGCAAGCGGCATCACGTCGGTCGATCAATGGATGGCCGCCAAGACGCCGGTCAAGATCGGCGCCGTGGCGCCCGGCGCGCCGACCGACAACTCGCCTCGAATCCTGAAGACCGCGCTCGGGCTTCCGATCCAGGTCGTCACCGGCTACAAGGGGACCTCCGAGATCCGCCTGGCCGCCGAGGGCGGTGAAGTGGCCGGTGCGTGCTGGGCCTGGGAGTCGATGAGAGCCACCTGGCGCCGGGCACTCGAAGCAGGTGACGCGATCCCTGTCGTTCAGGTGACCTCGAAGCCGCTGGCGGACTTGCCGAAGGTCCCGCAGGCGATCAGCCTCGCGAAGACCGACGAGGCCCGGCGGTTGATCCAGGTGGGCATTCAGGACGGCAGCGCGTATTCGCGCCCGTTCATCGGGCCGCCCGGAACGCCGAAGGATCGGGTTCAAGTGTTGCGAAAGGCGTTCGTGGCAGCGCTCGGCGATCCGGCGCTCAGGGCGGAGGCCGACAAGGCACAGCTCACGCTCGACCCGGTATCCGGTGAAGAGCTGGAACGGCTGATCGCCGGCCTCTTCGCGCTCGAGCCGGCGTTCGTCGACAAGCTCAAGAGTATCCTTCACCGGTAATGCAGCGCTTCATCCTCGGCCGGGTGGTCCAGTCGATCGTCTCGATGTTCGTGGTCTCGGTCGTCGTCTTCGCGCTCGTGCGCATGTCCGGCGACCCGATCCAGATCATGATGCCGGCCGAGGCGACCAAGGCCGACATCGAGCTGATGCGCGCGCATCTGGGGCTGGACCGGCCGTGGACCGTGCAGTACTGGCGCTTCGCGACCCAGGCCCTGCAGGGCGACTTCGGACGCTCGGTCCGGTTCCGCCGGCCCGCCCTCGACCTGATCGTCGAGCGCTACGGCGCGACGCTCGAGCTGGGCGGCATCGCGGTGCTCATCGTCCTCCTGGTGGCGTTACCGGTCGGCGTGTACTCCGCGGTGCGTCGCGGGAGCCCGCTGGACTATGCCGCCCGCGCGTTCGCCGCGCTGGGCCAGGCAGTGCCCCCGTTCTGGCTGGGGCTGGTCCTCGTCCTCATCTTCGGCGTGCTGCTCCATCTCTTGCCCACGTCCGGGCGGGGGACGCCGCTGCACGTGCTCTTGCCGGGCATCACGCTCGGCTGGTTCGCGGTGGCCGGTCTCATGCGGCTGACGCGCTCGTCGATGCTCGACGTGCTCGGGAGCGAGTACGTCAAGCTCGCTCGCATCAAGGGGCTGCCGGAGCGCCGTGTGATCTGGCTGCACGCCTTCAAGAACGCGGCGCTGCCGGTCGTCACCTTCGCTGCGCTGCTCTTCGTCGCGCTCCTGAACGGCTCGATCATCGTCGAGACGGTGTTCGGATGGCCCGGGCTCGGGCTGCTCGTGATCGAAGCGGTCGACTCGCGCGACTATCCCATCGTGCAGACGGTCGTGCTGTTCCTGTCGGCCATGTACATCGGCGTGAACTTGCTCGTCGACGTCCTGTACGCGTACTTGAACCCGAAGATCAGGTATTCACGGTGAGCAACGGCGCCGCCGTCGTCACGGACTCAGAAGTCCTCGCCCGGCGCGCGCGCGACCGGCGCTGGCCACCGATTGTGCCGCTGGCGGTCGTCGCGCTGCTGCTGCTGTGCGCGCTCTTCGCGCCGCTCCTGGCGCCGCACTCCCCGCTGGAGGGGTCGCTGGGCGAGCGGCTGGCCCCGCCGATGGGCCTCGAGGGCGCCAAGTCTGGGCACGTGCTCGGCACCGACCGGCACGGGCGCGACACCCTGAGCCGTCTGCTGTACGGAGCGCGGATCTCGCTGGCCGTGTCGGTCGTCGGCATCACGCTCACCGGCGCGGCCGGAAGCCTCGTCGGCCTCCTGGCCGGGTTCTTCGGCGGCTGGGTCGACACGCTCTTGATGCGCCTGGCCGACATCTCGCTGTCGCTTCCGGGCATCCTGATCGCCGTGCTGCTGTCCGTCGTCTTCGAGCCGTCGTTCACCAACGTCATCATCGTCGTCGTGTTTCTTCTCTGGCCGAGCTACGCTCGCCTGACCCGCGGCGAGACGCTCGGGTTGAAGCAGCAGGAGTTCGTCTCGCTCGCGCGCATTGCCGGGTGCTCGAGCGCCCGGATCATGTTCCGCCACATCGTGCCGAATCTGGCGCCCTCGATCCTGGTGTTGGCCACCTTGCACGTCGGCTACGTCATCGTGCTCGAGGCCGCGCTCTCGTTCCTGGGCGTCGGCATTCCGCCGCCCACGCCGTCGTGGGGCGTCATGGTGGCCGACGGCCGGGGACTGATCGAGCAGGCGTGGTGGGTCTCGATCCTGCCGGGCATCGCCATCCTGGTCACCGTGCTGTCGCTCAATATCCTCGGTGACTGGGTGCGCGACCGGCTCGATCCGAAGCTGCGTCAGGTGTGAGCAGGTGGTGAACGATCAGGTGCGTCGACAAAGAGGAGGCCTGAGATGACGGACTACAAGCTGATCTCGGCGGATTCCCACGTGAGCGAGCCGACCGATCTCTGGGTGGAGCGCGTGGACAAGCGCTACCGCGACCGGGCGCCGCGTCTGGCGGTGAACCCCGGCGGCAAGGAGGGCGCCTACTTCCTCTATGAGGGCCACGCGCCGCATCCGATCGGGATCGGGCTCGCCGCGGGCAAGAGCCCGCAGGAGCTGGCCGAGTTCCTGACCAAGGGCACGTACGGCGACGCGCGGCCCGGCGGCTGGGATCCGGCCGAGCGGCTGAAGGACAACGAGATCGACGGCGTCGAGGCCGATGTGCTCTACACGACCCTGGGCTTCCGCATCTTTTGGCTGAAGGACGCCGGGCTCCAGCAGGATTGCTTCCGCGTCTACAACGACTGGCTCGCCGCGTACTGCAGCTACGCGCCCAAGCGCATGGCAGGGTTGGCCCTGATCTCCCTGTATGATCCCAAGGCCGGCGCCCAGGAGCTCGCGCGCTGCGTGAAGGCCGGGCTCAAGGGCGCGATGATCTGGTGCTCGCCGCCGGCTGACCAACCCTACAGCTCGGCGGTCTACGACCCGTTCTGGGCGACCGCCCAGGAGCTCCGCGTGCCCGTGAGCCTGCATGCCATCACCGGCATGGGGCAGGAGAGCCAGTGGGAGTTCAGCGAGCGCTACATGCGGGCGACGATCCTCGCTCACGAGGTCGAGCGCTCGTTCAGCGTCCTGATCTTCTCGGGCGTGCTCGACCGGTTCCCCGATCTGCAGATCGTCTCGGCCGAGAACAACTGCGGCTGGATTCCCTATTACCTGCAGCGCATGGATCGTGCCTTCGAGCGCGGGCGCTACGCCGCCGGCTTCAACCTGAAGCTAAAGCCGAGCGAGTATTTCCAGCGCCAGATGCACGCCACGTACATCGACGACTTCGTCGGCGTCGCCAACCGGCATTTCGTCGGTGTCGACCGGCTCATGTGGTCGTCCGACTACCCGCACCAGGCGTCGTCCTGGCCGCACTCGCAGGACGTGGTGGCGCGCGACTTCAAGGACGCCACCCCTGACGAGCGGTTCAAGATCACCCGGGGCAACGTCGCCAAACTCTACGGGTTCGAGCTGTAGGGCGGGCCCGCTTGGCCGATCCACTGCTCGAGGTGCGGGATCTCCGCACCTACATCTACACGCGCCGGGGAATCGTGAAGGCGGTGGACGGCACCTCCTTCACGGTTCACGCCGGCGAGACGCTAGGGATCGTCGGCGAGTCGGGCTCCGGCAAGTCGATGACCTGTCTGTCGATCTTGCGGCTGGTGCCCGAGCCTGGCGGGCGCATCGTGGGCGGCGAGATCGTCTTCGACGGCCAAAATCTCCTGACCAAGAGCCCGGAAGAGATGCGGCAGCTCCGCGGGTCGCGGATCGCGATGATCCTCCAGGACCCGATGGCCTCGCTGAACCCGGCCATGACGGTCGGCGAGCAGATCGCCGAGACGCTCGCGCTGCACCGCGGCCTGCGCGGCCGCGCCCTGGATGACCGGGTGCTGGAGCTCCTGCGCCAGGTGAGGATCAGCGACCCGGAACGCCGCGTTCACGCCTATCCGCACCAGATGAGCGGTGGCATCCGGCAGCGAGTGGCCGGCGCCATCGCCATCTCCTGCCAGCCTAGTCTCTTGATCGCCGACGAGCCGACGACCTCGCTCGACGTGACCATCCAGGCCCAATACTTGAGATTGCTGAAGGAGATCCAGCGCGAGACGAACCTGGCGCTCGTCTTCGTCACGCACGACCTTGGCATCGTCGCCAAGCTCTGCGACCGGGTCGCGGTGATGTACGCCGGGCGCATCGTCGAGACCGGACGCACCCGCGACATCTTCAACCAGCCGCGCCATCCCTACACGATCGGCCTTCTGAACTGCCTGCCGACCTTGGGCCGCGGCCGCACGCCTCTGACGGCCATCGAGGGCCAGCCGCCGGATCTCGCCAACGTGCCGCCGGGCTGTAGCTTCGCGCCGCGCTGCCCGATGGCCGAGCCGCGCTGCCATCAGTCCCGGCCGGAGCTGGCGCCGATCGAGCCCTATCACGACGTGGCGTGCGTGCGGGCCGCCGAGACTGCGTCTGCCCCAGTCAGGGTTGCCGCGAGTATGGCTGCTGCTGCGGCGCCTGCCGACGAGGAGGGCAGCGTCGTCCTCGAGGCGCGCGGGCTCACGAAGCACTTTCCGCTGTCGCGGGGCATGATCTTCGCCCGCACCTTCGGCTCGGTGAAAGCGGTCGACGGCATCGACTTCGTCCTGCGCCGCGGTGAGACGCTCGGCCTGGTCGGCGAAAGCGGCTGCGGAAAGACCACCGCTGCGCGGCTCGTCCTGTCGCTGGAGCGTCCCACGGCGGGCGGCGTGTTCTTCCGCGGCCGCGACATCCACACGCTGGCCCGCCAGGAGCTCGGCGGCTACCGACGCGCCGTGCAGGCGGTCTTCCAGGACCCCTACAGCTCCTTGAATCCCCGGCTCACGATCCGCACGACCGTCAGCGAGCCCTTGGCCGAGACCGAGCCGGACCTCACACGGGCCGAGGTGGCGGAGCGCGTCGCCGAATCCCTCACGCGCGTCGGTCTCCGGCCGCGCATCGCCGACGACTACCCCCACGAGCTCTCAGGGGGCCAGCGCCAGCGGGTCGCGATCGCGCGCGCCCTGACCACGAACCCCGAGTGCATCCTGCTCGACGAGGCAGTGTCGGCGCTCGACGTCTCGATCCGTGCCCAGGTGATGAACCTCCTGCGCGAGATCCAGGACCGGCTGGGCGTGAGCTACCTGTTCATCGCCCACGACCTGGCGGTGGTGAAGTACGTCAGCACCCGCATCGGTGTGATGTACCTGGGCAAGCTCGTCGAGATGGCCGTTGCCGACGAGCTGTACGAGCGGCCGCTTCATCCCTACACGCAGGTGCTGCTCAACAACGCGTTGCCCTCCCACCCCGACGACGTCCGCGAGGAGGTCATTCTGAGGGGCGAGGTGCCGAGCGCCTTCAACCCGCCGCCGGGCTGCCGCTTCCACCCGCGCTGTCCTCAGGCGCTGCCGGTCTGCGGCGAGATGGAGCCGGCGCTCCGCGAGCACGGCTCAGGCCACCAGGTGGCCTGCCACCTGTACGGGAGCTAGTCGGGAGCCGCCCGCGTCAGATAACGCGCCAGGAACTCGAGCACGTCGGTCGACCACACGCTCGTGCCGCGTTCGGCGAACACCATGTGGCCCGGCGCGCCTGTTCCGAACGCTTGCCCCGCCAGGGCCGCGAACGGCGGATAAATCACCATTCGGTGCGGGACGCCACGTTTCTCGAGGATCTTCGCGACGGTCGTGATGGACTCGGTGGTGCGGTCGTTCTCAGCCACCTGCAGGAGCGTGGGCGTCGTGGACTTCTGGGCGGCGGCCGTGAGCGCGGTGCGCACGTCCGGATTGCCGTTCCACGTGAGCGCGCCGCCCGCCTGATCGACGGCGACGGCAAAGGCGTTGCTGCGGCTCACGGCAAACATCGTCACGATGCCACCGAACGACCAGCCCATCACTCCCAGGCGCTTCGTGTCCACGAACGCTTGCGTCCGCAGAAATTCGACGGCGGCCAGGACATCGTCGGTCTCCTCGTCGAGCCGCCCGACGACGCGGCCGCGGCTCTTACCAACATCCTCGGGCCATGTGATCCCGTCGGATCTGCCGTAGCCGCGGCGCTCGGGGACGAGCGCCACGTATCCCGCGCTCGTCAGGAGACGGCCGATGTGTTCGAACGGCACGGACTGGCGCTCCCGTCCGCTCCGCGAGCCGTGGTTGTAGATGACGGCAGGAAACGGCCCATCGCCCGCCGGCCTGTAGAGAAAAGCCTGGATCCGCAGGCCGCCGCTCGGATAGAAGACGTCCGCGTAGTTCGGCGCCGGCTGAGCGCCGACCGACATCGTCGCGACGACGACCATGATGGTCGCCGCGACGCCTCCACACCAGCGCTGACAGCCAACGTGAGGGCGCGACTGTTTCCGAGTGGGTCGGAGCGAGGAGCCGACAGTTCGCGTAAGGTGCTCAGCCCGAGAAGGCGACCTCGACGCGGGCTTCGTAGGCCGCCTGACCGCCCGGAAAGGCCTTGGCGGCGGCCTCCGGCACTGCGCGCCCCCCATTCGTGAGTGTATTGATGCCGGCCCAGCCGTCGCGCATCCAGACGACGCCTGCCGGGACGCGATCGGTGACCTGAGCCCGAGCGTCCATCGCGCCACGATCGTTGAAGATCCGGATGGCGTCGCCGTCGTCGAGGCTTCGGGCCGCCGCGTCGGCGGGATTGATCCACAGGCGTGGCTCCGGATCGGCCTTGGCGAGTGTCGGCAGGGCCCGGCCGTGATCGTAGAACGCGTGGAAATGGGTCAGCGCGCGGCCCTGGCGGAAGAGCAGGGGATACCGCGCGGCGCGCTGCGGCTGGCGCGATGCATCCTCGGCCATCGCCTCGTATACCGGGAGCGCGGGGAGCCCGAGCTGCGCTGCGCGCTCCGAGAAGAATTCGACCTTGTGCGAGGGCGTCGGGAATTTCAGGTCGGGGTGGGCGACGTGCGAGATGGCAAGCGGCTGGCGTCCGTCCTGAGCGCGGAGCACGTCCGGCGTGACGTGGCCGAGCGCGGGATGGTCGAAGAGCGCGGTGAGGAAGTCGTCCGTGCTCTTCCACGGGAAGACGTTCTCGACACCCAGGCGCTGGGCCAGCGCGTCCATCACCCAGATGGCCGACCGTGCCTCGCCGCGGGCGGAGATCATCTGGTCCATGAGATAGAGATGCGTGTTGGTGACCTTGAAGCCGGTCTCCTCGAGCCACGAGGTAGCCGGCAGGACCACGTCGGAATGGGTGCGCGCCGTGTCCTGCATGAACAGGTCGTGGCTGACCACGAGGTCCATCCGATCGAGGGCGCGGCCGACGCGCGAGGCGTCGGCAAAAGACGAAATCATGTTGGTGCCGAACAGGAGCAACACCTTGATGCGCCCGGCGTCCAGATCGTCCAGTATTCTGCTCATCTCGCTGACCATGTAGGGACGCCCCGACGGCGCCGGCGGCCGGCGCTCGGCGGCATCGAGATTGGCCATGCCCATGCCCGAGCTCGCGGCCGCGTGACGGGGGCCCAGGCCGCTGCCGGGCTGACCGAGCGCGCCGGTGAGCGCCGGTAGACACGTGATCGCCCGCCCGGCCTGCCAGCCGTTGGCGCTCTTGTGCATCGATGAGCCGCCGATCAGGATCATGCTCTTTTGCGTGGCGGCATAGCGCCGGGCGAGCGCGCGAATAGCCGGCGCGGACACTCCGGTCTGCCGCTCGGCCCATTCCGGGGAGTGCTGCGCGACGTGAGAGGCCAGTTCGGCGAATCCTGTCGTGTGGCCCGCGACGAAGCCCCGATCGTAGAGGCCCTCGGCGATGATCACGTGCATCAGGGCCAGGGCCAGGGCGGCATCAGTGCCGGGTCGGATCAGGTGGCCCTCGTGAGCCTGCTCGAACGCTTCGGACCGTCGCACATCGATGGCGACGATGTGCGCACCGCGCCGCTTCGCGGCCACCAGGTGCGGCGCCGTGTTCGGCTGGCTGGCGAGGTTCGCGCCCCAGAGGATGATGAGGTCCGAGTGCGCCCCCATATCCTCCTTGGTGTTGACGTGCACCGGTCCGGTGAGCGACATGCCGAATCCGCCGAGGCCCCAGCACACAATGGCCGGCTCCCAGGTCTGGAAACCGCACAGGTTCGCGAAGCGCGGGACGAGCCGCCGGGCGGCCGTGTTCACGATGATGCCGTGACCCATCCAGACCGCGACCGACTCGGGCCCGGCGCTGCGGATCGCGCCCGCGATGCGGTCGAGCGCCTGGTCCCACGGGGCGTCGCGCCAGGCGTCGTCCCGGCGCGCGTCGCGGATGCGCGGGCGCAGCACGCGGAGGGGATTGTCGACGATCTCGCGCGAGGCCTGGCCGCGGATGCACAGGAAGCCGTGACTGTCGGGGTTGTCGGCATCACCCCGGATGCTCAGCACGCGATCGTCCTGGACGTCCACTTCCATCCCGCAGAACGTCGGGTGACAGTTCATCGGGCACATCGTCTTGAGGCGACGACTCTCGCTCATCGATTCTCCCTCAGCGAAGACGCGTTGCTCATACAGAAGCTCTCGGCTTTTAGCGCGGCGCCGGGATCCGGCCGACGATGCTGGCGCCATTTCCGATCCCCGGCGTCGGTTGGAGGACGACAACTTCAGCCTGGTCGGGAATGGTTCCGATCAGTGGCTCGATTGTGAATCCATGGGACACGAGCACGAGCGTTCCCGGCCCACGCCAGGTGGACACGATCTCCTTGAGCTCGCGGAACCGAGGACGGTTCGGATCACGATCGGGGACGAGTGCCCAGGAGCTCTCGACGTTGCCGACGGCCATCAGCGAGGCCGTGTCCATGCAGCGGCACACGGGCGAGGAGAGAACGCGGTCCACCCGGACGCCGTGACTCCGGAAGGCTTCGCCCAACGCCTTACCCTGGGCGCGCCCCTTGTCGTCGAGATTCCGCTGCGTCTTGCAGTCGTCGATCCTGAAGCCCGGCGGATCACCACCGTAGCCGGGCGGCGCATTCCCGTGGCGAATCAGCGCGATGTGGCCGCCGCCGGCCAGCGCTGCCCACGCCTGCTGCTCGTCTTCGGCGGATGCCGGACCGGCGGCCGGGAACAACGCGAGTGCGATGAGCCCGAGCCAACCGAGCCAGCGCTTCAGCGATGCCATCGGTCTACGAGCTCGAGCGCGGGTGAGTCGCGCGGGAAGCGCCGAACACTCGCGCAGGCGTCAGCGGGAGTGTTGTGATCGGCATGTCGGGGCGCCCGAGGGCGTCGCACACCGCGTTCGCGATGGCGCCTCCGAGACCCGGGTTGCCGCACTCGCCGAGGCCGCGCAGGCCGAGCGGGTTGGTCGTCGCCCGGACCTCCTGGTAGAAGCCGTCAACCGGTGGCACGTCGGTGGCGAACGGTAGAGCGTAGTCCATCAGCGTCGACGACAGGAGCTGACCGCCCGCGTCGTAGGCGAGGCTCTCGTGCAGCGTGTTGCCGATGCCGAAGGCCACGCCGCCGACGAGCTGGCCGTCGACCAGCGCCGGGTTCACGGCGCGCCCGACGTCCGCGCCCACGACGACTCGCCGGAGAGCGATAGCGCCGGTGTCGGGATCGACGTCGACCACGACCGCTGCGGCGCAGCCCGCGTAGGTCACCTTCGGCACCTCGAACGAGGCGCCGGCGGCGAGCCGCCTTTCGCGAGCCAGCTCCGCCAGGGTGGTGCGGCGTCCGCGAGCCTCCAGTACTCCGCTGCCGTAAGTCACCTCGCTCTCGGCCACGCCCCAGTGCTCGGCGGCGCGCTGCCGGGCTTCGGCGATCAGCTTGGCCGCCGCGAGATGCGCCGCGTTGCCGGCGGTGACGGTGCCGCGCGAGCCGTAGGTGCCCACGCCGCTCTCGACCGCGGCGGTGTCGGCGTGACGTACGTCGAACTGCCGGGCGGGAATCCCGAGCGCCTCACCGAGGATCTGCGCGAGCACGGTCTCGAGCCCGGGGCCCATGGACGAGGCTCCCGTGTCGACCACCAGCCTGCCGTCGGGCCTTGCCTCCACCTGCGTGGTCTCGAAGGGGCCCAGGCCGGTCTTCTCGACGTACACGGCCATCCCGATCCCACGCCGCGGCCCCGCTGATCGGGAGTTCATCGCCGTCTGCTCGGCGCGCGCTCGGGGGTAGTCGAGCCGCCGCAGTAGCTCGTCGAAGAGCGCCGGGAAGTCGCCCGAGTCGTAAATCGTGCTCACGCCGAACGACTTGGTGCCGCAGTCGTAGGGCATCTCGTCGGGACGGACCAGGTTGCGCCGGCGAAGCTCCGCAGGGTCAATGGCCAGACGGGCCGCGGCCTGGTCGAGAAGACGCTCGCGCACGAAGTTGCACTCCGGGCGCCCCGGCGAGCGGAGGGTGCCGGCCGGCGTCTTGTTGGTCACGACAGACCAGAGGTCGCACGCGTAATTCGGCACGCGGTACGGACCGGGAAGCAGGGCGGCGCCGAACTCCGCGGGCACCAGCGCCGCGGTCCGCACGTAGGCGCCGATGTCGGCGTGAATCACCGCGCGGATGCCGAGAATGCGGCCGTCGCGGTCGAAGCCGATCTCGATCTCGTAGGCG
>JBKPCO010000119.1:0-13980 GCA_046727415.1 Candidatus Methylomirabilota bacterium | reverse complement strand
TCCTCGCCCACGGGAATCTCGTGGAAGTACCGACGTTGCTCGCTCATCGGCGCCGCCCAGAATAGCACAGAGGAACGCGGGCTTCCGCCCGCGGGATGATCGGCGCGATCAGGTGAGGCCGACCTCGCGACGGACCAGCGCGGTCCCCTCGACCAGCGCGCGCAGCTTGCCGCGCGCCACCGCGCGGTCGAGCGGGACCATCCCGCAGTTGGTGCACGGGTAGAGGCGCTCCGGCGGCACGTACGGGAGCACCCTCCGGATCGTCGCGGCCACCTCCGCGGGCGTCTCCACCTTGTCGGTCGCGACGTCGATGGCGCCCACCAGCACGTCCTTGCCGCGCAGGAGCCCGAGCAGCGAGACCGGCACGCATGAATTGGCGCACTCGACCGAGACCTGGTCGATCCGGCTGGCGGCGAGCGCGGGGAACGTCTGCTCGTACTGGCGCCACTCGGAGCCGAGCGTCGCCTTCCAGTCGGTGTTCGCCTTGATCCCGTAGCCGTAGCAGATGTGGACGGCGGTGGTGCAGGAGAGCCCCTCGATCGCGCGATGGAGCGCCTCGATCCCCCAGGCCTGCACGTCGTCCATGTAGACGTTGAAAGCGGGCTCGTCGAGCTGAAGCACGTCGAGACCGCGCGCCACCAGCTCGCGCGCCTCCTCGTTGAGGACCCGGGCGAACTCCATCGCCAGCCGCCGCCGGTCGCGGTAGTGCTCGTCGGCGAGCGTGTCCACGATCGTCATCGGCCCGGGCACGGTGAACTTGAGCTTCTTCGTCGTGTGGGCGCGCGCGAACGCGACCTCGTCAACATGCGCCGCCCGCCGGCGCACGAGCGGCCCGGTTACCGTGGGCACCTCGGCCTTGTAGCGATCGGCGCGGATGCCGATCGTCACGCGCCGGGCGAAGTCGACGCCGTCGATCGCCTCGAGGAAGCCGTGGACGAAGTGCTGGCGCGATTGCTCGCCGTCGCTCACGATGTCGATGCCCGCCGCCTCCTGCTCGCCGAGCGCCACCAGCACCGCGTCGCGCTTGGCCTCGGCGAGCTCCGGCCCCGACAGGTTCCAGGGCGCCCACAGCATGCGGGGCTTCGCGAGCCACGACGGCTTGGGAAGGCTGCCGGCGATCGTCGTCAGGAGCATGCGGCGTTTCTAGCAGACCCACGGCCGCGTGTCCAAGGAAACCTCGACAGCCGTCGCGGCCGCTGGCTATAATTTCGGCCGTGCGGTTCGCCGACGAGCGTCTGATCCCGATCTGGGAAAAAGTCCAGCACCAGCAGCGCCTCACCCGTGACGACGGTCTCCTCCTCTTCGAGACCAGCGACGTCCTCGGCCTGGGCCGCATGGCCGATCACGTCAAGTCCGGGCGCGAGGGCGATCGTGTCTACTTCGTCCTCAACCGGTACATCTCGCCGACGAACGTCTGCGTGCTCTCGTGCTCCTTCTGCGGCTTCGCCCGCAAGAAGGGCGAGGCCGGGGCCTTCGAGTACACGGTCGAGGACATCATCGGCATGGTGAGCGACGAGGTCCGCGAGGTCCACATCGTGGGCGGCCACCACCCGGACTGGCCCTTCGAGTACTACGAGCGGATGATCGCCGGACTCCACGCGGCGCGCCCCGCCGTCCAGATCAAGGCCTTCACCGCCGCCGAGATCGACTATTTCTGGCGGCGCTGGAAGGTCGAGCCGCGCGAGGCGCTCACACGCCTGAAGGCGGCAGGCCTGCAGACCATGCCCGGCGGCGGCGCCGAGATCTTCTCCTCGCGCCTCGCGAAGCAGCTGCGCTACGCCGGAAAGGCCGACGGCGACCGCTGGTGCGAGATCCACGGTATCGCCCACTCGCTCGGCATCCGGACCAACGCGACCATGCTCTACGGCCACGTGGAGACGGCGGCGGAGCGGGTCGATCACCTGCTGCGGCTTCGCGCTCAGCAGGATGCGTCCGGCGGCTTCCTCACCTTCATCGCGCTGCCGTATCAGGTCGGGGCGACGAGTCTGGTGCCGCGGTCGGCGCCGCCGGCCGAGAATCTAAAAACCATCGCCGCCGCGCGACTGCTCCTCGACAACCTCCCGCACGTCGAGGCGTACTGGGTGCTGCTGGGCGAGGAGACGGCGTCGATCGCGCTCCACTTCGGCGCCGACGACGTGAACGGCACCCTCGAGGACGAACGCGTCCAGCACATGGCGGGCGCGCAGACTCCGGCCGGCCTGGGGCGGGCGCAGCTGCTTCGCATCATCCGCGATGCGGGCAAGATTCCGGTGGAGCGCGACGCCCTCTACAACGTGCTCCGCGTCTGGGAGCGCGAGGGCGTCGCGGCGTGAGGGGCCGGCGGTCGTGATCGAGCCGATCCGCGAGAAGGTTCTCGCCGGCAAGCGGCTCGACCGAGCGGAAGGTCGCTGGCTCCTGACCGACGCGCCCCTGCTCGCGGTGGGCGCGGTGGCCGCCGAGGCGCGATACGCGCGCCATCCGGAGAAGGTCGTCACCTTCGTCATCGACTCGAATCCGAACTACACCAACGTCTGCATCACCGACTGCCAGTTCTGCGCCTTCTACCGCAAGCCCGGGGATCCGGAGGCGTACACGCTGACGGTCGACGAGGTGCTGGCCAAGATCGAGTTCGCGGCGTCGCGGGGCGCCACGACGGTGCTCCTGCAGGGCGGCCACAACCCGGCGCTGCCGCTCGACTACTACACGACCCTCGTCCGCGAGACCCGCCGGCGGTTTCCCCAGGTGACGCCGCACTTCTTCACCGCCTCGGAGATCCGCACGGTGGCCGAGGTGAGCCACCTGACCGTCGGCGAAGTCCTCGATCGCCTCCATGACGCGGGCCAGCGGACCCTACCGGGCGGTGGCGCCGAGGTGCTGTCGACGCGGGTCCGGCGACGGATCGAGCCGAAGAAGGGCGGGCCCGAGACATGGCTCGACGTGCATCGCCAGGCCCACCGCCGGGGATTCAAGTCGACGGCGACCATGATGTACGGCCACGTCGAGGAGACCGAGGACCTGCTGGACCATCTCGACGCGATCCGCGAGCTCCAGGACCTGTTCGGCGGCTTCACCGCGTTCGTGCCCTGGTCCTTCAAGCCCAACAACACGCTTCTCGAGAAGTGGATCAAGCACGCGAAGGGCCCGAACATGTACCTAAGAATGCTCGCCGTCTCGCGCCTCTACCTCGACAACTTCCCGCACATCCAGGCGTCGTGGTTTTCGGAGGGCAAGCGCACGGGCCAGATCGCGCTGCACTTCGGCGCCGACGACTGGGGCGGGACGCTGCTCGAGGAGAACGTGCACAAGGCGGCCGCCTTCGTGAATACGATCGGCGTCGACGAGATCGTGACGCTGATCCGCGAGGCCGGCTTCACCCCCGCCCAGCGCACTACTGAATACGAGATCCTGAAGCGGTACTAGATCGGGTCGAGCGCGGGAATCTCCGTGATCAGGCCGCGATCGCGGGCCATCCCGAACAGACGCTCCACCGCGGCGCGCCCGTCCCGGCCGAGCGAGAGCGTGTAGTTGTTGACGTACATGAGCACGAACCGCCGGCACGTCTCCTTGTCGATCCCGCGTCCGTAGCGCATGGCGTAGTCGAGCGCCTCATCTACGTTCGCGTGGGCCCAGGCAATCGAATCGCGAAGCCCCTGCGAGATGGCCCGGTGGACGTCCTCGCCGAGCTCCCGGCGCATCACGTTGACGCCCAGCGGCAGCGGCAGGTTGGTGTCGCGCTGCCACGACTCGCCGAGGTCCAGGACCTTCGTCAGGCCCATCTTCTGGTGCGTGATCTGGCCCTCGTGGATCAGGAGGCCGAGATCGGCCTGGCCGTCGAGCACAGCCTGGGGAATCTTGTCGAACGCCACCTCGATCAGCGGCGGATCGCCCACGTAGAGCCGGAGCAGCAGAGCCGAGGTCGTGTGCTTGCCGGGGCTCGCCACCACCCGGTTCTCGAGCTCGTCCACTGGGATCGGCGCCCGGGCGACCAGGATGGGCCCATAGCCCAGCCCCATCGACGCGCCGGCGTCCATCATGCGGTACTGCTCGGCGATGAGCAGATAGGTCGCGAACGAGACGGCGGTCACGTCGAGGTCTCCCGTACGCGCGCGCCGGTTGAGCGACTCGATGTCCTCGAGAACGTGCTCCACGGCAACGCCGGGAATCTTCACCTTTCCGGCGGTGAGGGCGTAGAACATGAACGCATCGTCGGCGTCTGGGCTGTGGCCGATCTTCACCGTGCGCATGGGCGTCCGTTCGCTAGTCGGTGGCGAAGCGCCGCCGGAACTCGCCGGCGCGGATGGCGCGGATGATGGCGTCGCGGTTGCGCCGGGCGTCGACCTCGATCCACGCCTGGCCGAAGTGGATGGGGCCGTGCGCGTCGTCGGTCGCGATTTTCACGAGGGGGATCGCCGGAGACTCGTAGAGCGGATAGCGCCGACCCGTTTCGGTCACCTCGACCGCGTCGAGGGTGATGCCGCCGGCGCCGATGCGCCGGATGCGCTCCAGCGTCTGCTCGATCGAAAGGTTGTAGCGGGCCGGATGGTTCAGGACGTAGAGCGTCTCCCGATCGCCGACGACCTTGCCGATGTGCTGATCGAACCGCGGCCAGTTCAGCTCGATGCCATGGAATAGGACCAGCTTCGACGAAGAGACCTTGGGGATCTCGCGCCAGTAACTCTCGTCGATCCAGCTCTCGTGGTCGGTGATGGCCAGGAAATCGTAGCCGAGATCCTCGTAGGCGGCGACGAGCTGCGCCGGCTCTTTGACGCCGTCCGAGAAGGTCGTGTGGGCGTGAAGATTACCGCGGAGCCAGGGCATCAGGTCAGGGCTTCGGGGCCCCGGGACGCCGAGCCGGTGGCGGGCCATCCCAGGTGACCGAGAAGCCGAGCGCGAACCAGCCGCTGACCTCTTTCCATCCCGAGCTCATCGGGCCCACGGGCGTGTTCGGCGAGACCCAGCCTCCCAGGCCGATACGCCCGGTCGACTTTGCCCGCTCGTAGGGCTGCGACGTAGAGGCGAGGAAGCCCGGATCGTACTGGACCAAGCCGCCGCGCGGATAGTGGTCGGCATCGCTCGGTCGGGTCTCGTCGTACAGGCCGGGAGGGATTATCTCGCGTTCCGGCTTGACCGTGGGGGCCGGCGCAGGCTTCTCGATCTCGACCTCCTGCGCCCAACCTGAGGTCGCGAACAACAGCACCGCGAACAAGACGGCGACCGCGTACCTCATACACCCATTGTAGCGGATTCACCAAGCGCCGGCGCCACGCGCGACAGGACGCTCATTGGTGACGCTCAGCCCGGCAGGGCGACGTTGCCGTCAGGCTCCCGGACGTTGCCGTTGGGCTCGCGGCTCCGAATCGCCGTCACGCTGCGGCCCTCGGCATCCTTGACGTCGAATTCCTCGGCCAGCCCCGCGCCGATCAGCTGTTGCACGAGCGCCTCGCGCTCGGCGCCGACGGGCGGGAGCTGATGCGATTTCCAGCGCATCACGAAGTAGCCGCGGCTCACGTGCGGCAGGCGCGCCTCGGCGCGCTGGAGCTCCTGGAACGCGTGCTCGAGTGCCACGCCCGTGGCCGGCTCGAACGGCGGGCGCGCCAGGCGCGATGGCGCCAGGCGGGTCGGAGCGCGCTCGAACTGGCGGGGCCGCTCGACGCGAAACGTCGACACGCCGTCGCTCAGGTGAATCTGCCCGAAGCAGCGCACACGCAGGTCTTTCGAGAGATCGTCGGCCGACCAGGTCGCGACCCACACCTGGCGGCCCAGCGCGTTCACCGCTTCGACCGCGGGCACGAAATCGTCGTCGCCCGAGACCAGCACGGCCGCATCGAACGCGCCGATGGCGGCGTAGTGAATCATCTCGGCGACGAGCCGCGTGTCGACACGCTTCTCGGTCGTGTACTCGTAGTCGATGCCGCACGCGGGGCAGCGCCCGGAACGGCGCACCCGGAGCTCCCGCTTGACGAAGTAGCCCGGGCGGAGCTCGAGGCCTTTCAGGAAGCCTTCGACCAGGGGCGGGGCGTCGGCCGATACGCCGACGTAGTAATGGGCGCCGGCGAAGATGGCGCCGGGGCCCCCGACGGCCTGCGTGATCCAGGCCGCGAGGCGGTCGTAGTCGACTCGGAGCGATTCGTCGAATCGCTGGAGAGACCGGTAGAAGTTCTGTCCGTCAAAGAAGACGCTGACCTTCATGGGCAGCTCCCGGGCAAATCACACGTTGATAATGTGGCTACCGCCGCTTCCCCGCCCCGCCCAAACAACCTTTGAGTGCCGCAAGGCTACGCGTCAACGCCCGCCAATGCAAGGGGGTGTTCACCTGAGGATCTCGTCGAGCACGCGTCCTTCGACCGAGGGCGCTTCGATGCCTAGAAGCCGCGCGGCCGTCGGCGTCACGTCGATGAGCCGGACGCGCTCGAGAGTGACGCCGGCCCGCACGCCGGCCCCGGCCGCGATGAAGCCCGTCGGCATGCGCGGATGCGATGGCAGGTATCCGTGCTGGCCGCCGGATCCGGAAACGAGCAGCGAGCCTCGGCAGCCGAATCCCATCGCGTATCCGGGCGCCGCCGCGATCGCGAAGGCGGCGTTCGGCAGCGCGCCGAGGTCGTCTAGCTCCGCGCGCGGCACGATCCTGTAGGCGTCACCCGCCTCGCTGCGCAACGCCGCCTCCGCTGCGGCCGCCGTGGCGGCGTCACCGGGCGGGTTCACGAGGATCGCCGCGGAGCCGCTCGCGATGTACGCGGTCGCGCGCCAGTTGTCGCCGGGCTCAGGACAGCCGCGCAGCCCCGCGCGGGCCAGAAGCACGTTCGGATGCACGCCCCGGCGCACGTCTTCGAAGCCGTGATCGCCGGTCACGATCATCACCCAGCGGTCTGCCGGCCCGGCCTCCGCCAGCGTTCGTCGGAGCGTGCCGATGTGGGCGTCCACGCGCGCGACGGCCGCCTTCACCTCGGCGCCCGAGCGGCCGAACTGGTGCTGGAAGAAATCGGTCTGTACCAGATGCAGCAGGAGCAGGTTCGGACGCGCTTGCCGGATCATCGCCGATGCAGTCTCGGCGAGGAACGCGTCCCACTGCACGACGTCCTTGAACATCTCCGGGCGCGGCGTCACGCCGAGGCGCTCGAAGATCCCGGCCGTGCTGTCGGCGTAGAGCCGCTCGAGCGGGTTTTTCTGGGCGTAGTAATCGCGCTCGGGCACCAGCAGGTCGATGCGCGCGCCGGCAGTGACCGGCCAGGAGACGGCCGCCGTCGTCAGCCCGGCGGCGCGTGCCCATTCCCAGATCGGGGCCGCGCGGAGATCACTCGCCTCTTCGTACCACCGCCCGCGAGTTCCGGCCGAAGTCGGGATAGTGTTGGAGAACACGCCATGGCGCGCCGGCCTCACACCCGTGACGATCGTCGCGTGGTTGGGATAGGTGACAGTCGGAAACACCCCCTCCGCCGCCAGGGCATGGCTGCCCGCCCTGAGGAGGGCTCGGAGCTCTGGCGCCGCCCACGTTTCGTCGAGGTAGAAGTCCGGACGCAGCCCGTCGATCGAGACGATGACCACGTGGCGATCGGGGGTAGACCTTCCCCCCTGCCCGGCGCAGCCGCCAAGCGCAGAGAGCGCGATGACGGCCAGCAGGAGGCGGAGGCACCGGCGAAAGCGATTCGTTTGTGCTTGCGCCACGACAGGGCGAGAGTACCCGAAATTGTTACTGTGTAATTTGCCGTCGAGTACGTAAATAGTCGGCGTAAATTTCGCCGCTCCGGTGCGAGCGTTTCGTAGCTGCAGCCGGCGGCGCACTCACTTCGTGATTCGTGGGGTCGCCAACTGGGTGAAGCCCGGACCACCAAGCGGCGTAATCGCGCTTCAGGCTTGCCGGATCTGCCTCGGCCCAGGACAGCTGTGGAGCTACACCGAGGGCTCCCTCGTGCAGCCTCTGCTTCGCGGTGGACTGCTCTTGCGTCGCGACACAGGTCGTCGCTGGCACACGGATTGCCGGACCCTCAGCGGCTTATGCGGACGCGCGCTCGCCGTGGCTGGGCAAGACGCCCGATTGGCGCGGCGGAGGCGCTAAGAAATGGAGGCCAGCATGAAGGGCCAACGCCTGACGAGCATGGATCGGATCCTGTCGAACTCGGTCCTGCGGGTCACGACTGACCCGAGAACCTGGGTACTGGCCGGCGCACTCGCCACCGCGTGCGGTCGCGCCGTCGCCCGGTGGCGCACACGCTTCGAGCTCCGGGGCCGTACGATCCTGATCACCGGCGGCACGCGCGGGCTCGGGCTCGAGCTCGCGCGACAAGCCGGACTCGCCGGCGCCCGCGTCGCGATCTGCGGCCGCGACGCCGACACGCTCGCCCGCGCACGCGAGACCCTCTCGCAGACAGGTGCGGACCTCCTGGCAGAGACTTGCGACGTGACCGATCGCGCCCAGGTGGCAGAGCTGATTCGGTCGGTGCAAGCCGCGTACGGCCCCATCGATGTACTGATCAACAATGCCGGCATGGTCGAGGTCGGACCCGTCGGCGTCATGACCGCCGTCGACTTCGAGCGCGACATGGCCACGAACTTCTGGGGTCCACTCAACGTCATCCTGGCGGTTCTGCCGCATATGCGGCCCAGAGGAGAAGGTCGCATCGTCAACATCGCGTCCATCGGCGGCAAGCTGGGTGTTCCCCATCTCGTGCCGTACAGCTCGAGCAAGTTCGCCCTCGTGGGGCTTTCCGAGGGACTCCGGGCGGAGCTTCGAGCCTCGGGCATCCTCGTGACGACGGTATGTCCGGGACTGATGCGCACCGGCAGCCCGCGGCACGCGACGTTCAAGGGACAGCACGATGCCGAGTACACCTGGTTCAATCTGGCTGACAACGTGCCTTTGCTGTCGATGAACGTGGCGCGGGCGGCGCGACGCATCTTGAACGCGATGCGGTACGGCAAATCGCATGTCGTCCTGTCGCTTCCGGCGAAAGTCGCGGACAAGGTCCACGGGCTGTTTCCGGGATTGACCTCCGACGCCCTCAGTGTGGCCAACCGCTTCCTCCCCACCACCGAGAGACACGAGCACGGCGTGGAAGGCCAGTTCTGCCGGCCAGTCGTTTCCGTGCCCTGGCTCGGCGAGCGCGGCGACCGCGTGGCGGCACAGAATAACCAGGCCGGTTGAGGACGTCCGAAATCGTCGAAGCTCGAGATCCCTCGAAAGTCAAAAGGCCGCCTGACATCAGGCGGCCTTTTGGCGCAGGCGCACTCTGCGTCCCGTCTATGCTCCACCTCGCCGACGTCCGAAGGCGAGCGCGGGTTCACTGACTTCGCAGGATTTCAGCGGCGAGCGCTTCCGCAATGACCCTATGTCCGCTCGCCCTCAGGTGATCGTCGAGCACGAAGGCGTGTTCGGGCTTGAGGCGATCTTGCATCGACAGGAGAACGATCTGCCGCACGAACTCGGGATACCGGGCGTCGTCGCGCTCGCTTTTCACCGAGTCCATGAAGTCGTTCTTCGTCCTCGCAAACGGTCGCATTTCGAACGTGAGGATTCTGAAGTGCGAGAGGTCTGCCTTGCCCGCGTGGAGGAGCGCGTTCAAAAAGAGCCAGCCGACTGATTTTTTAACCTGAACCTCGCCCAGCGATCTCGGTGAGTGAGGGTGCTCGAGCGCGCTCGGCCAGAAGAATGCCGCAAGGTACTTTCCGAGAAAGTAGCTTCTTGCCCGGCCAAATCGGGCCTGCTCCTCCTGGAATCGCTCGGGCGAGCTTGGGATTTGGCGATCGGCCGACAGAAAGAAGCTCGCGTTCTCCTCGAGGTCGTTGTGTGCGTACTGGTCGTTGTGTGCGTCGTGAATGACGAGGCACTTTAGCCTGCTCGTGTCGACGCGATCGAGCAAGGCGATCTCCCGGGCCGTCGCGTATGAGGAAATGCCGGCGTTAAGCGTCCGCAGTCCTATCAGACTGCCGAGCACCTGAGGAAACGCCTCGTCCTGTTCGACGCCCCAGCCCATCGCGTAGGAATCGCCCACGACGATAACCTCGGGGGCGCGCAGCGCGTCGTCGGTGTCTCGGAGCCCCATGCGGTTGGTGCGATACGTCGTCCGAAACTCGCTGGTTTGGTGTGTGAAGACCGTCGACGGACGGAGCGTGCAGGTCAGTTCTGGATCGTAGACCACGAAGTCAGGTTCGGCTTGCACGATTTGGCGGTAGTAACCACCGTAGACACGCCGGAAATTCTCGAGAAGGCGCGACGGGGCACGGGCCAAAAGGCGCGGATGCGAGAGCATCAACCCGAAGGCGCCCTCCACAAACAGAAGGGTCGTTGCGGTCAGAACTGTGCCGAGGATCAGCCGGAAAACCAGCAGCCGCCCGCGGCGCATGCCGCGCATTATGCCGCAGCTCCCTCGTGTGCCTCGCAAGCGTCACCCGCTGCGGAAAATCCTGTCGTGACGCTCGTCGCCCCGTACGGTCGCTGCGCGCGTCGCCGTGTTCCTCGTGCGCGTGCCCAAGCTCCAGCACATCGCGACGGTTTCCGTCGATGGGACGGTCAACTTGATCTGTGGGCGCGTCTGACGTCCGGAGCGATCACCGCACAAGCGATGCTCGATGCCCGGTCGCCCGCTAGCCTTCGGTCCGTGCGGGTACGGTTAGGGATCAGGCGAGGAATGACGAAGTGCGGCCCCCGGCGACCCCCCCACGTGTTGAGGGACCCTAACAGGCCCCAGCACCAAGCGAAGGTCCGCATGGGGCCCACCGCGTCGGACCGTCAGCCACTCCTTTGTAGCGTCGGTTGCTAGCGCCAGTTTTCCGGAAATAACTAATAATTTCAGGGTCTTGCGTCAACCGATGGCTCATACTCGCGCTTGTGGACGAAGAGATCCTCCATCGCGTCATCCGGCGCAAACTCCAAAACGGTCGCCTGCCACATGACGGAATCAGAACGGTTGGGAGTACTCCAAGCGACGGCGAAACGTGCGACGCCTGCGACACAGCTCTCACCAGGAACGAGTTGTTGATGGAAGCTGTCCCGCTAGGCCTCAGCAAGAGGTCCATTCGGATGCACGTCCGATGCTTCAAGATCTGGGATTTCGAAAAACGACGAACGTTCAAGCCGAACTAAGTAGGATGCTCAACGGCCAGCTTCTGCGAGCAGCACTCGAATTCTAGCGGGACTGGCTGCGGGTGGCAGACGACTAGGTCAGGGCCGCTTCCTCATCGCTGCACGGAGGGCTTGCTGCGATTCGAACAGCACGGCCTCAGCCTCGCGAATCAGAATGTCGGCATCGGCGTGATCGTACTTATTCGGGAGGTTAGAAGGATGAGGCCGCTCCATCTCATTCTATTGTTGATCCCAAGTGGTGTCGCGTTTCGTTACTGTGTCGAGCTTACTCAAGCGGCGCGGGTCATTGGGATCTCTCTTTTGTCACCCGCCTATTTATCCGTGAACAAGAACGGCCTGCAAAACGCGGTGACGCCACCAGAATTGAACGAGTGGTTCCTTTTGACGATGGCTCTGCAGATTGGTGCAGTCGGATGGCTGTGGTTGGCATTCGGCTGGGCTAACGCTTTGATCGGGGCCGTGGTGGCATTCCTTTCGGGCACCGTGGCTCAAGCCACCTTCCTGCCAAAGCGAGACAGTCGGCACTTTGTGCTACGCATCTCCCGTTCGATGGCGCGACGCGTGGCTGACTACGAACGCGATGGCGACGCGGTCCGTGCGAGAGCGATGAAGGCGGTGTTGGATAAAGTCGTCGCGCAATACGCCGGGGTGATCGCGAAGACGGACAAGACTGCAACCGTACAGGAGCGGATCATCAGCAAGCCCGACGCCGATATGATCTTCGCTTTTACGCGGGCGGAGTGGGAGAGGTACGCGCGTCAGGTTACCGCGCCCGAAGGCTGGACCTTGCGGCTACAGCCATTCGACACAGGCACCATGATTGCGAGGTTTAACCAATCAACCGGGATCGGGAAGTCTGTTCAAGCGCTGTTCATCAATGATCAGGGACCACCGATTAGGATCTTCGTCGGAAACTACTATCCGGTCGGGTTTATGCGCATCAGTAGGGAAGTGGTCAAGCACATCGAGCAAGCCACGCGACTTGATCTTGGGCCCGCTTATTCCGTTTGGGCCAACACCGCTGCCCCGGCTATGCCCGACGCAAATCTGGAGGCCATCGAACTGATCGTGACGCCCGACGCTGCCTACCCTCACGCGCCGAAGGAGAAATGAACGACGCGCTGGACTGTAGCAGCACGGGCATTCATCCCCAGATTCCGACGCACGACAGTACGCGGCATGGTCAACGCTGGTGTACCGGAACGCGTGGCTATGAACATCACCGGCCACAGGACGCGACGCGTGTTTGACCGCTACCGCATCGTCAGCCCTAGTGACCTGCAGAGTGTGGCTCACCAGTCTCTGACGCAGTGTCGAAGCAAAGGTAACTGCAAAGTACGTCGTAGAAATACCAACGGCGAGTTGGCTTGATTGCTAACCCGCCGTTTTATTTGGTGGACGATACTGGACTTGAACCAGTGACCTCTGGCATGTGAGGCCAGCGCTCTGCCAACTGAGCTAATCGTCCATGCGCGGGATTCTAACTACTTGCAGACCGGGTTTCAAGCGACGCCCGGTGTCACTTCTGTTCGGCAGACCGAGCCCGCGCGCTCGCTGTCGCCGTACACGCGCTCTCCCCACCCTGTGAATTTACAGCGGTGACTGCCACGTAATAGAGCGTACCCATCCTCAGCCCTGTCAGCCGGACTTTGAGCGGTTGATCGGGGGGGACTCGCACCTTAGGCGCGGCTGCAGTAACCACGCGCCCGCCGGGACAGGGATGTTCCGTCGTGCCGTAATACACCCGATACGAGGCGAGATCCGTTAACGGGCTGCCGTCGGCATTCGTGGTTGGAGCGGTAAACGTGATGTCGAGGACGCCGCCGCTTGCGCATCCTGCTAGAGTCAGCGCGAGCGCCACCTGCGTCACCTTCGCCGCTCGGGCGAGCTTGCGCTGGCTCATGCTTGGTCTCACGAAGGACAAGATTACTCCTCGTAACGCAGATTCTCCTCCGCGGTGAGCGAAGGTATAATTTCCGCTCGATGCTCCCGCGCTTCGGCCTCAACCGCTTCGACGCCCGCTCGGTCGACGCCTTCGCTGCCGACGTGCGGCGTGCGGAGATGCTCGGCTGGGACGCCGCATTCCAGCCCGACTCGCAGCTCCGCCGGCGCGACACGTACGTGCTGATGGCGGCCGCCGCGCGCGTCACCGAGCGCATCCTGCTGGCCACACTCCTCTCGAATCCGGTGAACCGCCACCCGACCGTCACCGCGTCGTCGATCGCCACGGTCGACGAGCTGGCGCCGGGTCGCACGCTGCTCGGCTGGGGTGTGGGCGATACCGCAGTGCGCCTGGCTGGGCTCAGACCGGCCCGCGTCGCCGAGCTCGAGGCGAGCACGCGCCTGATGCGCGCGCTGCTCGACGGGCAGGGCGTCGAGGTCGGCGCTCGCGAACCGGCGCGCCTGCCGCACCACCGCCCCGTACCCATCTGGATTGCGGCCGGCGGCCCGCGCACGCTGCGCATGGCAGGCGGGGTCGCCGACGGCGTGTTCATCCGAGTCGGGACTCACCCGGCGAACATCACGAAGTCGATCGAGGAGATTCGGGCGGGTGCGATCGCCGCCGGGCGGGATCCGGCCACGGTCGGGCTGGGCGCCGTGTTCCACACCGTCCTCGTCGAGGACCCGAAGCGCGCTCTCACAATGGGCAGGTCGATGGCGGCCGGCTACTACGAGTACTCGCCGATGCTCTTCGACCCACCGCGCCTGACCTGGTCGGGGCCCGACCCCGAGAAGCTCAAGCGGGAGCGCAACGTCTTCCCCGATTTCCATCACGCGACCGATCTGGAAGCCAGTGGGCGTGTCGTCGATTTCCTGCCCGAGGCCGCCGCCGACGCGTTCTGCCTGCGCGGCGGCGCTTCCGAGATCGTCGCGCAGCTGCTCGACGTGCTGCGCTCGGCCCCGGCGAGATTCGACTACGTGTG
>JBKPCO010000118.1:0-5862 GCA_046727415.1 Candidatus Methylomirabilota bacterium | reverse complement strand
ACATCTCTTTGTTTTTGGTGATCAGCTCGTAGGTCGGATAGGCGACCGCCTCGTCGTCGAGCTGCCAGCGCTGCATTTCGCTCAGCGGATCGGAGTCGAGCTTGGCCGCCCGGTTGATGTTGTAGCCCTTCCAGGAGTCGGCCTTGTAGTGATCGATTTGGAACTGCATGTAGTCACGGTTGCCGACCCCGGGGAACAAGAGCCCGTGGGCGAGCAGTCGCGGCGAGCCGGCGATACGGTTCACGAAGTCCCGAACGGCCACGGTCTGCTCGGCGGTGAGGATCGCCCCTGCGAGCGAGTCTGGGATGCTCTTGGGCGGACGCGGCGCCGCCTCGCCGGGGAGCTGAATCGTGCCCGGGGTGACATTGCTGAGAATCGCGACTGAGACCTGGCTGTCGAGGAACATGTTCTTGATGTAGTTCACGACGTGGAACACGTCGGGCCCGATCGGCGCCCCGACGAGCGTGGAGCTCCACGAGCTCCATGGGCGGCCCAGCTCATCGAGGAGACCGTCGGAATTGAAGGGATTCGATGTGAAGCCCGGCGACGTGGGGCCCTGGGCGACCGCCCGCAGCGCAGCCGGCCCCGGCATGCGCCCGCGCACGGTGTGCGTCTGATCGTCGAAGACGAACAAGTTCGCCGGGGCGCCAGTCGCCGCCCACGCGGCCGACTCGAACATCTCGATGGGCTTCACGTCGAAGAACCGGCCGAATACCTCGTTCATGGCCAGGAGCGCCGCCGCCGTGCCTCCAGTTCCCGCCAGGAACTGACGGCGGCTCAGACCAAGCTTCTTGGCCGCGCCGTCGGCGAGCTCAAGCGTACGAGCCTCGACACGCTTCTGTTGCTTGGTCTGGGGCGGCGGCATGTACTCGCCGTTCGAGACGATCTGGGTTGGGATCGGCAGCCCGTAGGCGTCGGTCTCGTCGGCGAGCGTGCACTGCGCCAGTTGTTCGTCACTGAGCCAGGCATCTTCCTCACGCGATCCGGACACTCGTTGCTGGGCGTTCCGAAGTGGAGCCATCCTTTTGCCCTCTCGCGTTAGTGGGCTGCTCGTCGGTAACGATTACGATGTTGATCCTGCGGAGTCTCTCGGAACGGGCGGTCCACGGACAGTATTCTGGAAATGAGCGACGCCGGAGAACAGTCCAGAGACCCGAGCCAGCGGCATGTGTGCTCCACAGGCCGGACGGTCGAGGCTGTGGCGAGATCATGCAACGTCGACTAACTGTGTGTCAAACCGTTCGGTCGACCGCGGAACAGAGAGCCATCTAATCCCCTCAACCGCCCATCTCACGAGGAGGGCTCACTATGATCCGAGCCAGCCCCTCGAAAGGTAGGCGGATCAGGCAGCGGGCAGGTCAGTGGCTGAACTGGCGGGCCGTCAGCCGGCTTTTGTCTCCTCACGGTAGAGATCGAGCGCTTTCATTACCGGCGCGTCGGTGAAACTGAACAGAAACGCAGGACGGTCGCTATCGTTCACATGCTCGCGGAACGTCCAGGTCGGCACCGTGAACACGTCTTTGTCTTCCCAATCGAGCCGGGTGCCGCCGACAATCGAGTGGCCGCGGCCCTCGATCACGTGATAGTTCGTGCAGCAAACGCTCCGGTGCGTCTGCGTGCGCTCGCCGGCGCGCAACATCTGGATGAAGCACGCGATCGTCGGCATGGCGGGTCCGCCGGTTACCGGGTTCGTGTATTCGAGGATGACACCGTCGAACGGGCTGCCGGAGTCTTCGGCTGCCAGGCGCTCGAGCGCGGCGCGAGCCTGAGACATTGGGTAGTGCCACAGCGGAGAGTAGCGCGTGGCCGGCGCGGCCTCCCAGGCCGGCCGCAGGCCCCCGTCGCCATACCTCGCGAAGGACGAGCTGGCACCCTCGCCGATGGTCTGGGTCTCCTTGTAGTACTCCTCGTAGAACCCAGCCTCGAGCATCCGCACCAGAGGCGTGTCGAGGCCGTCGAGCCAGATCATCGGGCCGTCGGTATCGTTGGCGTGATCGTGCCAGGTCCAGTTCGGCGTCAGCACGAGATCGCCAGGGGCCATCGGGAGGCGCGCGCCGTTGACGACCGTGTAGCCGCCCTTGCCCTCGATGATTAGGCGGAGGGCCGAGCCCGAGTGGCGATGGGCGCGCGCGATCTCGCCGGGCATCACGATCTGGATGTTGGCGACCATGGTGTTGCTTGCTGACAGGCCGGGCAGCTGGGGGTTCGTCAGCCTGAGCACGCGTCGCTCAGCTTGCTCGGTGCCGACAAGCTGCGCAGCACGCATCGCCTGGGGCCGCAAGTCGCGCCAGTGCCACACCCAGGGCACGGCCTTGCTCTTGGGTTCGCGAGTGATACCGCCCCCGATCCAGGCGGGTGTGATGTGTTGGGATTGGAGCTGCGCGTAGTAGTCTTGGAGCTCCGCTTCCGACGACTTGATGTCGGAGAGCTTCATCATTATTCCTCCCCTCGCTTCCGGTGGCTCGGATCGGTCCCAACGCCGCGGTTCGACGAGCGTAGCCCCACCGAAGAATGGGGGTCAAGAGAGGGTCTGATCGCGAGTCAGAGACTACACACGTCCGTTAGCCGAATCCCGTTCAAGAAGCCAGCGCGAGCCCATCGAAGGGTAGGTCGGTCAGCCGGCGCGGAAACACGCCTGTATGCCAAATCCCGTCCGGGAATCGAACCCGCCCCGAGATCACTGGGCGGTCCAAACGCGTTTTGGATCTTCGGATCGGCGGCGCGTCAGCGGCGCGTTTCGGGTGTGTAGTGACTCTGCAGGTACTGAGTGATCTGCTTGGCCACGTCGTCGGAAATGCTCGCACCGAACGTCTTGATCATCTTGTCGACCTCGGCTGCCCAGGTCGGGGCGGGCAGGGGCGGCTGCATCGTGATGTAGGTGGTGCTATGGCAGATGCTGCACGCGCCGATCACGAGGTCGCGGCCGGGGCCGTCAGCGAGCGGCGGCGTGTAGCTGGGCCAGGGGCCCACGCCGTAAACGCCTCCCGGGATTCCCACGCTCGGCGCCGGCTGCCGGGGCGTGGCGAGGGCGCCTTCGCCGTAGCGTCCGGTCGTCACGACACCGGGAAGCGTATCGTCGGCGGTTGCCGACCAAGGCGTGGGGACGGCGACAACCAGCAGGGTTCCAGTGAGAAGTCCGATCAGCTGGCGACTCGCCATGGTGCGCCTCCTCACGCCGTCCCGACGACGACGTCTTGACGTTCGATCTTGTTCCAGAGGTAGCCCCCAGGATTCCAGACGCCGCTGTCTGGCTGGACATGCCCCTTCGCGTCCGTGGCCCTCACTGCGAGCGTGTACGTGCCGGGGCGTGGCGGCGCCCAACGGAACTCCCACGTACGGAACGCGTGGGGCCCGAGATCGGCACCGAGCGCCGCTGTTGCCCACGTCTTGCCGTCGTCGGCTGAGACCTCGACCTTCGTCACAGGACCATCCCCGCTGAACGCGATGCCCTGCACGCGGACCGGCAGCCCCGGCAGCAGCTTGCTCGCGCCATCGGGCGCGATGATGAACGAGCGCACCGGCAGGTTGACGCTGCCGATCGGCACCATCTTCACGCGGCCGGCGGCGACGTCCGCTGGCGTCGTGTCTCCGCGCGGAATGTCGGGGATGCGGTAGGCGGGCAGCATCCAGAAGTTCTTGTCCTCTTGCGTGAGGGCGCGGATCCACGTCAGATGTTTCATCCAGTACGTTGCGAACTTCCCAGGGACGACGAGCCGCACCGGGAAGCCGTTGAGCATCGGCAACGGCGCATCGTTCATCGCGTACGCGACGATCGCCTCGCCGAGCACCGGATCGTTCGCATCGATCGACTTGAGGAAGGCATGCGATCCCTTCCCTTCTGGCCCAGCGCCGCGGTCGAGACCTTCGAACTGGATCTGCGCGGTACCGGGCTTGATGCCCGCCACGGCGAGCAATTCGCGCAGGGGGACGCCCGTCCACTTCGCGTTACCCATCGCGCCGTTGCCCCATTGCCCACCCGGCACGCGCGGCTGGAATCGACTGCGGCTGTTGCCCGAGCACTGGTTCACGGCCACGACCGAGACGGAGCTGAAATTCTTCATCAGGTCCTCGAGACGGAGCTGGCGTGGCCGCTCGACATTGCCCTGGATCTCGAGCCGCCACGTCGCCAGGTCGATCTCGTTCGGGATGCGGTCGAGATGGTACCGGACGTAGAACGCCTCGTTGGGCGTGATCGTCGTGAGAAAGTATGGCCGCGGCGTCTCGAGCTGAATCGCCCGGTCCGTGAGCCGAAGCAGTGGCAGCTTCTCGGGATAGATCGCGAAGGGGCTGGTGCTGTTCCAGTAGGGGTTCGCTCCGGGACCGGTGAAGTCCGGCAGCGGCTGTGCAGCCTGCCGCGAGACCTGAGCGGCCACCGGTACCGTCCGACCGAACAGCCATCCGGCACCGGCGATCCCCAGCACCGTGAGCCACATGCGGCGAGTGACGTTGACCATGGTGGCGCCTCCGTTACGGTCTGGACTCGACCGGAATCGTCACGCTGAGCGCGCCCACGAAGATCGCCGACCGAATACCCGGTGGCCTAATCGTGCGGATAGAGCTGCTGGAGCGTCTTGGCCACATCGGGTGCGAGTTTATCGGCGGCGCCGTGACACTGCGGGCACACCAGTCCGACGATAAACGGTGGGCGCCAGACCCCTGCGCTCTTCTCCTTCTGCCAGGCGCGGAGCGCCGCAAGCTCGTCGACGTCGGGGGTATCGGCGAAATTGCGAACTTTCGCGCCCACGCGGAGTCCTCGCCGACGCTCTTTCGCGTGTCGACGCGCAATCTTCTCGGCGACCGCGCCGCACACGCGCAACGCCGCAGCCGGGGCCAGCCCCGCAGCGCAGCATCCAGCACTGACGTCGTCTCCGCAAGAACTTCGTTGGCGACCGCCCGCGCTTGCGCTGCCTCCGGTGGCTCCGTGGCTGCTGGTGCGTGGTTGGTGCAAGGACGCGGGCCAGACTCGTATGGATGACCGGGCAATCCGGCGTGATATCCGTGCGTCCCATCCAGCTGTTGCATGGGACTGGCGGTCCCGGTCGAATCTGGCGTAGCGTAGCGCCATCGGCGGGCCGGACGCGAGAGGAGGACGGACCATGCCAGTCATCGAGTCAGCCAGAGCGACGCATACCACGCTCGAGGTCGCCAATCTCGACAACAGCCTACGCTTTTACAGGGACGTGCTGGGTCTTCGCACACACCAGGTACTGGACAAGGCCGGCCACCTCCTTGCCGCGAACGGCCACTACGCGGCCTTCATCGAGCTGCCGCGCCGGTCTCCCCAGCCATTCCTGAACTTCTACGCACGCCCGGTCCCCGATGGGGCGGCCGTGGATCTCGTATATGGCAAGATCAGGGCGGTTCGTCAAGAGTATGGAATTCAAGAGATCACGCCGCCCGGTCGCGAGGACGCCGCGAAGTTCGGCGTCGGGACGTACGGCTTCTATCTCCGAGATGCCGACGCGAACTGGTGGCGGATCGAGGAAAACCAGGGGCCATTCGGCCCGATGGAGATGCCCGCCGGCGCCGAGCCCCGGCACTCGATCGTGCCGGCCGGACCGATCAGCTACGTGATGCTCGAGTGCCGCAAGCTCGACGACACGATGCGCTTCTATCGGGAGTTCCTAGGCGTCGATGCCGAGCGCCGCGGGCCCCACTATTTCGTCAGCCGCGGGAACGGTGGCGTGAACGTCATCGTCGTAGAGGTCGGCGACAAGCTCCTGGAGCAGACCGTGATGAACCACCACGGCATCACGCTCTGGACCGAGCAGGCGGTGATCGACACGCTCCACGCGGCCGCTGAGGAGCAGAAGGAGCGGTTCGGAATCCGGAAGGTCATGAAGGCCACTCACCAGCACGGCT
>JBKPCO010000117.1:0-14735 GCA_046727415.1 Candidatus Methylomirabilota bacterium | reverse complement strand
CGCGCCGATCATCATGTAGCCGTCCTTCGTCTCGAAGCGCTGGTACGGCGCGTTCTGGCGATGCCGCGAGCCCATGCGCACCGGCTCCACGTGGTCGGCCAGCCAGCCCGCGCTGGTCCAAGACGAGAAGGCGATCGCCGTTTCGAGCAGCGAGCACTCGATCTTCTGGCCCCGCCCGGTCCTCTGGCGCTCGTGAAGCGCGGCCAGCACGCCCTGGGCTCCCCACATGCCGGTGCCGAGGTCGCAGATGGGCAGGCCGACCGACGTGGGTGGGCCGTCCGGCTCGCCGGTGACGTGCATGATGCCGCCCATACCCTGGGCGATCAGGTCGAAGCCGCCCTTCTCTCGATACGGGCCGTCGGAGCCGAAGCCGGAGAGCTGCGCGTAGATCAGCCGCGGGTTCGCCTGGCTCAGCGCGTCCCAGCCGAGTCCGGCTCGATCCATCACGGTCGGCCGATAGTTCTCCACCAGGACGTCCACCGCCGCGACCAGCTTCAAGAAGATCTCGCGGCCGCGCGCGTCCTTGTAGTCCAGCGCTAGGCTCTTCTTGTTGCGGTTGATGTAGCGGAAGTACGGGTTGCGCTCGGTGCCGTCGCCCATGGCGCGAGACGAATCGCCCTTACCGGGTCGCTCGAGCTTGATCACCTCGGCGCCCATGTCGGCGAGGATCATCGCGCAGTACGGGCCGGCCATGTGCTCGGTCAGGTCGAGCACGCGCACGTCGTGGAGCGGGCCTACCGCGTTCGGATCAGCCATGGTGTCAGGAGCCTCCGGCGATGTCGCGCACATGGCCCAGCACGTGAGCCACCGCGACCCGATGGAAGACGAGGGCGAGCGGCCCGACCACGCCGCCCGCCGAGCGGATCGGGCGGGTGAAGAGCGCTTCGTCGGCGGCCTCGACCGCGCGGATGGTGGCAGCCCGGTTCGCCTCGAACTCGGCGAGCAACTCGGACACGCCGAGGTGCGCGCGCTTGGATATCTGCCGGTCGTTGTACGCGTCGTTGCCGCCCTTCATGGCGCGTGTCGGAGGCGCTGCCTCTTCGGCCGGGGGCATTCGCGCGATGTCGATCAAGCGCGGGTAGGTCCACTCGATCGACGCGATGTGGGCGAGAATCTGCCGCCCGTTCCAGCCGTTCTCGTAGCGTCCCTCCTCGAGTCGCTCGGGAGGGAGGGCGCGCACCAGCGTCACCACTTCGTCGCGGCTCGCCGCGAGTGCCTCGAGCAGCTCGGCCTTGGAGGGCACCAGGACCATCGCCGGAGGATGGGCCGGGGCGAGAGGGCTGTCAAGGTCCTCGCTTGACCGGCGCCGCGAAACGGGTGAATGTCCCTCCGTGCCCCGTCCGGTCGGAGTCCCGGTGTCGCTCGTGCGTCTGAAGACGCGCGACGGAGTCTGGCTCGACGGGGTCGTCACCGAGCCGAAGCGTCGCCCGCGCACTGCGCTGGTCCTCGTGCACGGTCTCGGCTCGGTCTTCTCGGCGGCTCCGACGCTGAGCCGGGAGCTCTCCACCAGGCTCAACGCCGCCGCGATCGGCTACTTCAAGTTCAACACGCGCGGTCACGACATCGTCGCCCGCGGCGGTCGGCGGCCGGCCGGGGCAGCCTACGAGCGCTTCGTCGACTGCGTCGAGGACATCAGAACGGTGCTCGCGTTCGCCCGGCAGTGCGGCTATCGGCGTGTCGTGCTGGCCGGGCATTCGACCGGCGCCAACAAGGTGCTCTTCTACGCGAGCCGGCCCCGCGATCGCCGCGTCGTCGGCATCATCCTGCTCGGGCCGGTGTCCGACGTGGCAGCCGAGGCCAAGCGGCTCGGCCGGCGCGAGCTTCGTCGCCGCGTGGCCGCCGCCGAAAGAATCGCCCGGCGCGATCCCCAGGGTCTGGTGCCGCGCGCATGGGGTTACTGGAGCGCTCGCCGCTACATCAGCCTGTATCGCTCCGGCGAGGTCGAGGACGTGTTTCCCTACTATCGGCCGGGCGCACGCTGGACGGCGCTCCGGGCCGTGCGGCTCCCGATCGCCGCGATCATCGGCAGCCGCGACGAGTTCCTCGACCGCCCGGCCGGGGACGTGATCACGGCGTTCCGGCAGAACGCGACGCGAGCCCGCGCCTTCACGGGCGCGGTGATCCCGGGCGCGCGCCACGGCTTTCAACGGCGCGAGCGCGTGCTGGCGGACATGATCGTTCGCTGGATTCGAGACCACTGAGGCGCAACGCGAGCTAGGAGGACGTCACATGACGAAGCGAGATCTGCTGTGCGCGGGAGCGGCGGTGGTCGGTCTCGTCGCGATCTGGGCCGCGTGGCCCGGAGCCGGGCCGAGTGCGCAACAAGTACCGCCGGCGGTGCAGATCGACGGCGACGATATCGGCGGAGTCGTCACCAGCAAGAACGGACCCGAGGCCGGCGTCTGGGTGATCGCGGAGACCGCGGAGCTCGGCACGCGGTTCGCGAAGATCGCGGTCACGGACGACCAGGGCCGCTACGTGATCCCCGACCTGCCGCAGGCGACATACAGCGTGTGGGTCCGGGGCTACGGGCTGGTCGACTCGCCGAAGGTCAAGAGCGCGCGTGGTCAGATCGTGAACCTGAACGCGGTCGTGGCGCCGACCGCCGCGGCGGCCGCCGCGTACTATCCCGCCATCTACTGGTTCGCCCTGCTGAAGATTCCGGACAAGAGCCAGTTCCCGGGAACGGGCCCCGAGGGCAACGGGATGCCGGTCGCGTTTCGGAGCCAGGAGCAGTGGCTCAACGCCGTTCAGCTGAACGGCTGCGGCAACTGTCACCAGCTCGGCGACAAGGCGACGCGCGAGATCCCCGAGTCGTTGGGCCGGTTCTCGAGCTCCGTGGAGGCGTGGACGCGGCGCCTGCAGTCAGGACCGGGCGGCGGCACCATGGTGAGGACCATCGGGACGCTCAACACGTCGGATGGTGGACACATCCGGCGCCTGGCGGAGTGGACGGATCGCATCCGCGCTGGCGAGCTACCGGCGTCGGTGCCGCCGCGGCCCCACGGGGTGGAGCGCAATCTCGTCGTGACCGTGTACGACTGGCTGTCGCCCAAGTACTACCTTCACGATCTGATCGTCACGGACAGACGGAAACCCACGGTCAACTCCTTCGGCCTGATCTACGGGGCCGCCGAGCTGAGCACGGACGACCTGCCGATCCTCGACCCGATCAAGATCACGAAGACCACGATGCGAGTGCCGATCCGCGATCAGGACGCGCCCAGCTCGGCGCTGGCGAACCCGGTCGTGGCGCCGTCGCCCTACTTCGGTACCGAGCAAGTGTGGGACTCGCGGGTCAACGCGCACAACCCGATGATGGACCAGGACGGGCGTGTGTACTTCACCGCACAGAGCCGATCGCCCAAGAATCCACCGGCGTACTGTGCGGCGGCGTCGGGTCATCCGTCGGCGAAGGGGTACCCGCTCACGGCAACGCCCGAGGGGTTCGTACAGAACTCGCGGCAGGTCACCGTGTACGACCCGCGGAGCAGGCAGTTCGCGTTCATCGACACATGCTTCGGCACGCACCACCTGAACTTTGCGGAGGACGCCGGCAACACGCTGTGGCTCAGCAACAACCTCCAGAACGAGCTGGCCATCGTGGGCTGGGTCAACACCAAGATGTTCTGGGAGACGCGCGAGGCTGGGAAGTCGCAGGGTTGGACACCGCTCGTCGTCGACACCAACGGCAACGGCAAGCGCGACGCCTATGTCGAGCCCAACCAGCCGGAAGATCCTGCCAAGGACAAGCGGATCGGCCTCGGCTTCTACGGCATCGCCTACAACCCCGTCGACGGATCCATCTGGGGCTCGAACATCGGTCATCCCGGGTACGTGCTGCGGCTGCAGCCGGGCTCGAATCCGCCGGAGACGGCACTGACGGAGGTGTACCGAGTGCCGCCTCCGGGCTACGGCATGCGCGGCTTCGACATCGATCGAACCGGTGTGGCGTGGGTGACGCTGGCGAGCGGTCACATCGCCAGCTTCGATCGTCGCAAATGCAAGGGTCGTCTCAACGGGCCGGGCGCGGCCGACGGCAATCTGTGTCCGGAAGGCTGGACGTTCTATCCGATTCCGGGACCGTCGTTCGCCGGCCGGGACGGCGCAGCCGAGGGTCCCTACTACACCTGGGTCGACCAGCACGACATCCTGGGTCTCGGCGCGAACGTGCCTCTCGGCACGGGAAACTTCTCCGACTCACTCCATGCCCTGACCTACGGGAAGGTCGTCGAGCTGAGAGTTCCCTACCCGATGGGCTTCTTCGCCAAGGGCATCGACGGCCGCATCGACGATCCGGGCCGAGGTTGGAAAGGAAAAGGCCTGTGGGTGACCTCAGGCAACCGAACGCCGATGCACATCGAGGGTGTGGATGCGCCGAGCCCCGGCGCGCCCGGCAAGACTCTGGCGAGCCCGCTGGTCGTGCATTTCCAGCTTCGACCGGATCCGCTGGCGCACTGAGCGGCGGATGGCGCGTCGGCCCATTGGACCGACGCGCCGTATGTGCCTCAGGGCAGGGGCTGGGGCTCGCCGTAGATGAAGTCATCCATCACGACGAGATCACGGCCCCCGCGGTTATCGCCCCCGAGCTCGACATCACCGCTGGTAATCCGGACGAGGAAGACCTCTTCGTCGCCATCGAAGCCGACCCCCAGGAACGAGAAGGTCTCGTTGCCCTTGGCCGGCGGCACGAAGCCGCTGAACAAGAGCGTGCCGTTGACGTCGAAGTACTCGATCTTCGTGCTGTCGTCCCGGTCCACGTCGGTGAAGACGCTGCCGAACCCCTTGGTGGTCGCCGCCTGGGCCGTGCCCGGGACGAAAAACAGGATCTCCGTGATCGGGCTCCCGAGCGCCGTGAACAGCCGCGGGGAGCTGAAGGCGGCGAGCTTGCTCGACGCGTCCGGACGGAGATTGTCGAACTCAATCGGCGCGACTCCCTCCTTGCCGCTCACCTGAAAGCCAGTCCCGGGCGTGAAGAAGACCACGCCGCGCGGCGAGTTCTTGTTGAAGAAATTGGCCGGCAGGTTGTTCGGCGCGGCAAACCGGTCGGGGACGCCGTCCCAGTTGATCTCGCGCCGGCCATCCTGGAAGGAGCCGCCGACTTTGTTGTCGTCGCCGCCGAGGAAGCTTCGAAATTCGGCGATCGCCCCCTGGATGTCGGTGGGCGCTGAACCGGCCGCCTCGAAGACAAGGGGCGCGGCGAAGGCGATCGCTGGCGTCATCAGCGCCAGTGTCGCCACGGCAAAGGACAGCCTTGCAAGGCGGGCCTTTGACCGGTTGCCAGGATGATGATTGGTCTTCCCTATTTCTCGCTCCATCGACGCACCTCCGTTTGTGAACCTTTTGGACGTCTTCACGCATCTCTCCTTGAGGGCCGTGTCCCGAGGCGAAGCCTGTCCCGGGCTCGAGCTGATCGAGCGGGACTGCCGCCGGACCGCATCAGGTCCTCCGGCAGCCTGACTGCCCTCGTCGTCCAATTACGGATGGATGGGGTGAACGTTTCCGTCAGACCGCGCGAAATCGGCGGATTGACTTTCTTTCTCGGGGGCGAAACTTTCGTGGTCCAGTCCCGTATTCCTGGGAGTAGCGGTGGTGCCTGACCTCGATCTCGGCGGGGCCGACGCGGCTATGGAGCGCTACGCGACGGGCGACGAGGCTGCCTTCGGGGAGCTGTACGACTCGATCGCGCCGCGCCTGCTAGGCTTCTTGCACAAAGCCACGCGGGACGCCTTCGCTGCGGAGGAACTGATGCAAGAGACGCTTCTGCACATACACCGGGCTCGCGGATCGTTCATATCGGGCGCCCCAGTGTTGCCGTGGGCCTATGCCATTGCGCGCCGCCTGATGACCGACCGAGCCCGACGGCGTCGCGTGGAGCAGCGCCTGTTCGCGGAGGCCCCGGCCGACGACGAGTGGATGGCACACGCGCCCGCGGCGGCAACGGAGACCGCCGAGGATGTCCTGCACGCGCGCCGCCTCGCGCGGTGCTTGCAGCAGCGAATGGATGCGCTCCCCGAGCTCCAGCGAACGGCGTACCGGCTTCTCCAGCAGGAAGGCCTGAGTCTCAAGAAAGCCGCGGAAGTACTGGGAACGTCCGTGACCGCCGTGAAGCTGAGAGCGCATCGCGCCTACGTGGCGTTGCGGGCCGCAGTTCGCGAAGCCGGAGGAGCGCCGTGAACGCTGAGCTCCGGACCCGGGTACTGGCGGCGGCCGCAGCCGAGCCGTCGCCGACGCGCGCGGCAGTCAGCCGCCGCAACATGCTCATCGCGGTGGTCGCGGCCGCCAGCGGGATCGGCGCGTTCATGATCTTCGCGGAGTTCATGTCGGAGAGCCAGCTGCTGCGCCTCGGTGGCGAGGTGGTCCCGCAGCAAAGCTTGGAGCGATCGGTCTGGCTGGTCGCGGCAACCGTCGGTGGTGCACTCGCGGTTGCCGCGATGGCGCTGTGGCTGGCGCTCGGGAGAGGCCGATCGATGCTGGGACGGTCGCGCCGGTGGCTTCTCTACGGGGGTGTTTTGATCCCCGTCAGTCTCTTGGCGTGGAAGGTAGGCTGCAGCATCGTGTTCGGCGACGCCATGGTGCCCTGGCCGGAGCGACCGGGGGAGCGATGCCTTGCGTTGACACTGCTCGTCGCGGCGGGGCCTCTCCTGTCATTCCTCGCCATTCGCCGGCGCGCGCCGGTCCAGCCCGCGCTCAACGGAGCGGTCATCGGATTCGCGGCCGGCGCGTGCGCATGGGTCGCCGTGGACGCCTGGTGCCCGGTGGCCTACGTGCCGCACTTGCTGCTCGGCCACGTCCTGCCGCTTTTCGTGCTCGCCGGCGCCGGCGCGCTCCTCGGTCAGATGCTCCTCTCGCTGCGGCCGCGCTGACCACCGGAGGCAGCGGGATGTGCGCTTCGGCGCTCAGGCCGTCGCGCGCTGGAACTCGAGCGTGTTGCCGTCGGGGTCGTTGCACAGCATCTGCACGCCACCGCCCGGCTGCACGTTCTCGACGTACTTGATGCCCTCGCGCTCGAGCGTGGCCTTCATCGCGTCGTAGTCGGCCACCTCGAAACACGTGTGGCGTCCGAGCGGGCTGATCGGCGCGCCCGGCCCGGGCGGCTGCATCTCCGACTGGATGATGTGGATCTGGGGAAAGATGCCGGACGTCCCCAGCCAGTAGCCGCCGGACTTGAACGCCGGGCGCGGCAGCACCTGGAACCCGAATACCCGGCAATAGAAATCCTTCGCTCGCTCGGCGTCGGCGGTCGGAATGCCCTCGTGCTGCACGCGGACCACGTGCGCTCCCGTCACCGGTCGAATCCGCTCCCGCGCCGTATCCAGTGCCATCGTCGCCTCCTGCGCGCCTCATCCTCCAGCGCGCGAGAGAATTATACGTGGGGACGGGCCGGCGCCGCGGGCCGTTTGCGGTCCAGGCGGCCATGGCGCATCATGGGCGCGCGTCACGCGGCCGACCAGAGCCGCGACGCAGGGAGACGACTCACCATGACGGCTCGCTCGAAGAACCACGACTGGCTCGCCCAGACCGTCGAGCCCGCGCTCGAACCCGACCTGCCGATCTGCGACCCGCATCATCACCTGTGGGATCAGGTGACCGGGCGCGTCGCCCCGCGCTACCTGATCGACGAGATCGTGGAAGACGTGAGCGCCGGTCACAACATCGTGTCGACGGTGTTCATCGAGTGCGGCGCGATGTTCAAGAGCGACGGGCCCGAGGCGTTGCGGCCCGTCGGCGAGACCGAGTTCGTGAACGGGATCGCGGCCATGAGCGCCTCCGGGCTCTACGGCAAGACGCGCATCGCCGCCGGCATCATCGGGACCGCCAACCTCAGGCTCGGCGACGGCGTGGCCGCCGTGCTCGACGCGCAGATCGCCGCGGGCGGCGGCCGCTTCCGCGGTATCCGGCTGGGTGCCGCCTGGGACCCGAACGATTCGGTGCCGAGCCACCGGACGAAGCCGGGCCAGGGCTTGCTCCTGCGCGACGACTTCCGCAAGGGGTTCACCCATCTGGCGCCGCGGAAGCTCACGTTCGAGGCGTGGCTCTACCATCACCAGATCCCGGACGTCACCGCGCTGGCGCGCGCGTTTCCGGGCACCACGATTATCCTGAATCATTTCGGCGGGCCGCTCGGCATCGGTCCCTACGCCGGCCGCGCGAAGGACATCTACGCCGAGTGGCGCAAGTCGATCAGCGAGCTGGCCACCTGCCCGAACGTCGTCGCCAAGCTCGGCGGGATCAACATGGAGATCAACGGCTTCGGCTGGCACGAGCGCTCTCGCCCGCCCGGGAGCCAGGAGCTCTGCGACGCCACCCGGCACTACTACGAGTTCACCATCGAGAAGTTCGGGGTCGATCGGTGCATGTTCGAGTCGAACTTCCCGGTCGACAAGGCGAGCTGCAGCTACACCGTGCTCTGGAATTCCTTCAAGCGCTTGACGAAGGACAGCTCGGCGGCGGAGCGGGCCAAGCTCTTCCACGACACCGCCGCCCGCGTCTATCGACTCTAGGTCACGCCTGTCGCGCTGGCGGCGCGACCGAGACGCCCTGAACGCCGTTGCGCGAGATCGCCTCGGCTACGAAGCCCGAGGCCTTGACGTCCTCGACGAAGGCGCGCAGGAACTCCGCGGAGGCCTCGCGATTCTTCAGCGTGCCGACCGCTTGCTGGACCGCCGTGAACTGGCCGTCGAGCACGCGCGCGCCGGGCAGCTTCTTGACCTCGGTCAGGAGCGCCGGCCGCAGCCCCGCGAGCGCCTCGAGCTTGTCGTTGACGAATGCCTGAACCGCGCCGTCCCCGGTCTTGGTGAGCACGAGCTTCGCGCGCTTCACGCTGCGGACGAGATAGAGCCCGTAGGCGCTCTGCTCCGTCACGGCGATGCGCACGCCTTCCCGGTCCACCTCGTCGACCGAGACGATCGGCGAGCCCGCCGGCACGATGTAGGTCGATGGAATCTCGAGGTAGGCAGCCGTGAACGCGATCTCGGCGGCGCGCTGCGGCTCGGCGCCGAGAAACGCGACGTCCCAGACGCCGGTCCGGACCGAGTCGCCGAGCTTCCCGGCGCTCTCGAACTTGATGAACTCGACCGACACGCCGACCCGCCTGGCGAGCTCTCGTCCGATGTCCGATGCGACGCCGCGCGGCTCGGTCGCCGACGAGCCGGGCGTGACGAGCAAGAAGTTGCCGTGGTTGAGACCGATCCGGAGCTTGCCGGTCGGAGCCAGCTCGGATCGCACTGCCGGAGTGATTTCGGTAGCCATGGCGCCGGACGTTAGCACGAACCGGGCGCTCCCGCTATGCCGGGCCGGCGCATCCGGGTATTCTTCCCCCGAGGAGCCACCGATGACCGACATGTCCCGTCCGCCCAGACCGACTGTTCTCGAGATCGACCTCGACGCCGCCGCCGGGAACGTGCGCGCCGTGCGCCAGCTCGTGGGCTCGGAGCGGAAGATCTTCGCCGTGATCAAGGCCGACGGCTACGGCCACGGCGCTGCCGAGATGGGACGCGTCTTCGTCGCGAACGGCGCCGACGCGCTGGGGGTCGCCGACCTGTCGGAAGGCATCCGCCTGCGCCGGCACGGGCTCACCTGCCCGATCCTCGTCTACCCCAACTCGCTGCCGGAGGCCGCCCCGCTCGCCCTCGCCCACGGGCTCATTCCGGCTCTCGTAGACCTCGACGGCGCGCGGGCGTACGCCGAGGCGGCCACCGGGCCCTGCGACGTGTTCGTCAAGATCGACGTCGGGCTCGAGCGGCTCGGCGTGCCGGCGGAGCAGGCGGTGAAGGTCATCACGGCCATGCTGGAGCTGCCCCATCTGCGGCTGGCCGGAATATGCGCCCATCCCCATGCGCCCGTCGGCGCCGATCCCGCCTACGCCGAGTGGCAGCTCGGGCGCTTCACCGCGGTGGTCGACGAGCTCGCGGCGCGCGGGGTGCAAGTCCCCACGCGCCTGCTCGCCGCGTCGCCCTTCGTCCTCAGATTCCCCCAGACGTACCTCAACGCCGTCGATCCAGGTCGGATGCTCTACGGCATCACGTTCCCCGGCGAGACCTCTCCCGTTCCACTTCGGCCCACGCTCCGCGCGCTCACGACGCGTGTCATCGCACTCAAGGAGCTGACCCCGCGCGAGCGCTTCGCCGAGCTGGCGCCGTTTGCGGTAAGAGCGCCAATGCGGCTCGGCGTCATCCCCATTGGCTCGGCCGACGGGCTCAGCTGGCTTCACGCCGGTCGCGTGCTCGTGCGGGGGCGCGCGGTCCCCATCGTTTCCGGCTCCTCGCTCGAGCACACGCGGATCGATCTGACCGAGGTGCCCGACGCGCGCGTCGGCGACGAGGTCGTGATCATCGGCCGCCAGGGCGACGTGGAGATCACGCCGGCCGAGGTGGCCAAGCATCATGGTCTCGGGCTGCATCACGTGGCGACGACGGTCGGGCCGCGGGTCGCCCGCGTCTATCTGTCGGGCGGCGTGCCGGTAAAGACGGACTGAAGTCGGTACCACGCCACAGGCGCGCGACGGCCTCACGCGACAGCGCGGTTGACTCCGGCGTCCACTCGCACTACGGTTGGCGCCGGCGGATGTCGAGGTCGGGGGAGGCGCAGCGGGCGCCCCGCTCGATATCGGTCGGTCGGGTCCTCGACTGGAGCGCAGAGTGCAGCTCAAAACGCTCAACGGGGATGTTGCGAAAGCTGTCGACCGCGGCGAGGCGCCGGCGCGCTCGCTGTCCGATCTGCTGGTGCGCGACACGCCGGTTGCCTACGCTTTTATCGCCCCGGCGTTTTTCCTGTTGCTCTTCCTGGTCGCGTACCCCTTCGCCCTCTCCGTCTGGCTCAGCCTGAGTGACGCCCGCATCGGCGAGACCGGGGCATTCGTCGGCCTCGAGAATTTCCAGCGGCTCCTCCGCAGCTCGATCTTTCTGCAGACGCTTCAGAATTCCATCGTCTTCACGGCGGCAGCGCTGGGTGCGAAGACCGTCTTTGGAATGGCGCTGGCGCTCCTGCTCTTCCGCATCGGACGGTTCAAGCGCCTGATCCGCGGGGCCGTGCTGCTGCCGTTCATCGTGCCGACCGCGCTGAGCACGCTTGTCTGGTGGTGGATGTTCGAGCCGCTCTACAGCGTCGTGAACTGGACCCTCAAGAGCTTGCACATCGTGAACCGGGACATCCCGTGGCTGCCGGACCCGTACCTGGCGATGTTCACCGTGGTCCTGGTCAACACCTGGCGCGGTCTGCCGTTCTTCGCGATCACCATCCTGGCCGGGCTGGTCGCCATCCCGCGGGAGCTGTACGAGGCGGCCGAATCGGACGGCGCCGGCCCGGTCAGCCGGTTCTGGCACGTCACCGTTCCCCTGCTGAAGCCGGTGCTGGGCGTGGTGATTCTGTTCTCCGCGATCTTCACGCTGGCCGACTTCAACATCGTGTACGTCCTGACCAAGGGCGGGCCGATGAACATGACGCACCTCTTCGCCACGTACTCGTTCGCGCTCGGCTTGCAGGCCGGCCAGATCTCGCAGGGCGCGGCCGTGTCGCTGTTTCTCTTCCCGATTCTCCTGATCGTGGTCTTCACGCAGCTGAGAATGGTCCGGCGGGCGACGACCTATGAATAGCACCGCGCCCTGGGCCCGGCGCATACGCCCGCTCTTTACGCTGTACGTGCCCGTCACGCCGTTCGTGCTCTTCGCCCTGTTTCCCCTCTACTTCATGCTGGTGACGTCCTTCAAGAAGAACGCGGAGCTCTACGACGTCAACGCGGTGCCGTTCCTGATCGGCCGCGGCGTCACGCTGGGACACTACGAGCTGCTGTCGAAAGACACGCTCTTCTGGAGCTGGTTCCTGAACAGCCTCATGGTCAGCCTGGCGGCGACCGTCATCTCCGTGGTGCTCGGCGTGCTCGCCGCCTACCCGCTGGCCCGCCTGAAGTTCCCGGGCGCGAATTCCTTCGGCGTCGCCATCTTCGTCACGTATCTGGTGCCGCCGTCGCTCCTGTTCCTTCCGCTCAGCACGGTCGTCGCCCGGCTGGGTCTCTCCGACAGCCTCTGGGCGCTCGTCGTCACGTATCCGACGTTCCTCGTGCCCTTCTGTACCTGGCTCCTGATGGGCTACTTCCGGACGGTGCCGAAGGAAATCGAGGAGTGCGCCATGCTCGACGGGTGCAACCGGCTGCAGACGATGGTGAGGATCTTGCTCCCGGTGGCGGTACCCGGCGTGATTTGCGCCGCACTCTTCGCCTTCACGCTGTCGTGGAACGAGTTCTTGTACGCGCTGGTGTTCGTCTCGCCGGCCGAGCTGAAGACGATGACTGTCGGGGTCTTCTCCGAGCTGATTCGCGGCGACATCTATTACTGGGGTGGATTGATGGCGGGGGCGTGCATCGGCTCGCTCCCGATCGTGATCGCATATGTGTTCTTCCTCGACTACTACGTCTCGGGACTGACGGCGGGCGCCGTCAAGTAGCACCGCGCACACGCACAGGAGGGCTCAACATGACGAGACCCAGCGCTTCGAACGTCCTCGATTCGCGTCGCGTCAGCCGGCGTCGGTTTCTCGGCGCGGCCGGCGCCGGCGTCGCCGGGGTCCTGGCCTCGGGCAAGGCCCCGGCGTTCGCGCAGACGCGTGAGCTGACCTTCCTGACCATCGCGAGCTTCGTTCCGGAGACGGACAAGGAGCTGAAGCGACAGCTCGACGAGTGGGGCGCGAAGAACAAGGTGAAGGTGCGACTCGACATCATCGCCCACCTGCAGCTGCAGACCAAGAAGGCCGCCGAGGTCCAGGCGCGCTCCGGTCACGACCTCACCGCGCTGGGTCCCGGGCTCGGCGACGCCGACCTCTATTACGACTATCTGGTAGACCTGAACGACGTCGCGGGCGACGTTGCGCCCAAGAGCGGCGGCTGGCTCAACCCGAACGACTATCTGATCCGCGGCAAGTGGAAGCTCCTCCCCTGGTGGCAGCCGCCGTTCCCCATGGCGGTGCGAACCGACCTGCTCGAGCAGATCGGCGAGAAGAACCCGGACACCTGGGAGGACTGGCTCCGGATCGGCAAGAAGGGCAAGGCGATCGGCCATCCGTTCGGCACCGCGCTCGGCCACAGCGGAGACGCCAACGTCACGCTGCTCTCGATCCTATGGTCGTACGGCGGCTCCTACGTGGCCAAGGACGGCAAGACGATCAGCATCAACTCGAAGGAGACGCGTCAGGCGATGGATTTCGTCAAGCGTCTCTACACCGAGGCCATGGATCCGGAAGTGCTGGCGTGGGACGACGCCAGCAACAACCGTTGCCTCAACGCCGGCAAGTGCATCGCGATCCACAACCCGATCAGCGCCTACGAGTCGGCCAAGAAGGACAAGGTTTTGGTGCCGGGAACGCAGCGAGAGATCGCGGAGGTCATCGACCACATCAACACGCCACGCGGGCCGGCAGACCGCAAGGCGACGACCGGCTTCTGGTGTGTCGGGATCTGGAACTTCTCGAAGAACGTGGACCTCGCCAAGGACTTCCTGCGGTATCACTTCCAGCCCGACAACCAGAACAAGTGGGTGGACGCCGGGCACGGCTTCAACATGCCGTTCCTGACGAATCTGACCAAGCACGCCGTGTACAAGAGCGACAAGCAGTACCGGTTCATTCCCGAGGTCGCGAAGGTGACGGTCCCGCCCTCCTGGCCGGGCCCGACGACCGCCGCATCTCAGCAGGTCTGGGACCTCTACATCATCCCCGACATGTTCGCCCAGCACGCGACGGGCAAGATGACGGCTGATCAGGCGATCGCCTGGGCCGAGAAGGAGATGCAGGAGATCTACGCGGGTCGCAAGCGGCGACCCTGAGGCGCCTCGTCGCCGGCGCCCGCGCGATAGTGTGTCGCGTAGGCGTGGCGGCATCGCTCGCGCAGCTCGATCTCGTCGGGGATGAGTCCCGCGAAGCGCGCGGGGGAAATCTCCGACAGATCGAGCGACGGCCGCCCGTCGAGGATCCACTCCGCGATCGCCTCGCCGAGCGCGGGCGATACGCTCAGGCCGCCGACGCAGCAGCCGCTCATGACCCACGCGCCGGAGACACCTGGGAGCGGGCCGACGAGATAGCGGTCGTCCATGGTGAGCGTCGGCAGCCCACCGCGATGCTCGGCCACGCGGATCGTCGGGTCCTGGAAGATCGGGAATTGCTCGCGCACGCTCCGGGCGAGCCGCCACAACACCTCGATGTCGAGCGGCAGATCCGTCATGTCGAACGACGGCGGCAGCGTCGCAGCCTCGAGCTGCAGGGGGTCGGCCTCGTACCCACCGAGCATGAGGCCGCCGCGCTCGTGCCGCACGTACACGTTGGCGTCGATGACGCGGGCGATCGGGAACTCGGGCCCGACGCCGGCGATCGGCTCGGTGATCAGGAGCTGATGGCGGGTCGGCACGACTGGCAGCGCCGCGCCGAGCCGGCCCGCGACGAGCCGGGCCCACGCGCCGGCGGCATCGACCACGGCACGCGTGCGGATCGTGCCGCGCTCCGTTCGCACACCCTCTACTCCTCGCGCATCGAGCTCGAAGCCGGTGGCTGCGGTCTGCGGAAGCAGCACGGCGCCGAGCTTCTCGGCGGCCCGGCAGTACCCGAGCGGAAGCTCGGACGGCTCGACGTTGCAGTCGGTCGGGCTCCACGACACCGCGACGATGCCGCGGTCGCCCAAAATCGGCAGCCGCCGCCGCGCCTCTGCGACCGAGACGAGCTCGATGGGCACGCCGGCAGCTGTGCCTCGCGCT
>JBKPCO010000116.1:0-14377 GCA_046727415.1 Candidatus Methylomirabilota bacterium | reverse complement strand
ATCCCGAGCTCGTGCAGGCTCGCCCCGACATGCCCCGTCTCGACGGGCTCATGCTGGCGGGGCGGCCGCGCCCGGTGACGCCCGCGTACCTCCTCGTCTCGTCGACGGTGCAGCCCGAGTTCTCGGCGGCGCTCGTCGGGGTGAAGTCGCCGGAGCGGGCGATCGCCGACGCGCGCGCGCGGCTCGATTATTTCCTCGAAGGCATTCGATGACGCGCCGTGAGGCCGTGAACCGCCGTCGCGGGATACTGCTGATGGCGCCCACCGTGCTCGCGCTGGGAACGCTCACGGTCTATCCGGGCGTCTGGGTGGTCTGGCTCTCACTGCAGCACCGCCACCCGATCTTCGGCGTGTCGCGATTCGCCGGGCTCGACAACTACACGTTCCTGGCGGTCGACTCGCGGTTCTCGAGCGCCGCGGTCACGACATTCGTCTTCACCGTCACGTCGGTGGCCCTCGAAGTCGTGCTCGGTGTCACGGCGGCGCTCGCGATTCACGCCCAGCAGGGCGGCCGCCGCGTCGCGCTCTCGCTCCTGCTGCTGGCGTGGGCCATGCCGGCCGTCGTGACCGCGAAGCTCTTCGAGTGGCTCTATCACCCGACCGCGGGTCTCCTCAACGTCGCGCTCGGCGGGCATGCACTCAACTGGCTCGGCGACCCGCGCCTGGCGCTGCCCGCGGTCGTGCTCGCGGACGTGTGGCGCACGATGCCCTTCGTCGCCGTGCTCTGCTACGCGCGGCTGCTGGCGATCCCGGCCGAGCTGTACGAGGCGGCGCAGGTGGACGGGGCCGGCCGGCTGGCGACGCTCGTGCGGATCACGCTGCCGATGCTCGGCCGGATTCTCCTGGTGGCGATCCTCTTCCGCACGCTCGACGCCCTGCGCGCCTTCGACCTCATGTTCGTACTGACCGGCGGCGGCCCGGCCGGCACGACCGAGACGATCACGGTGTACGCTTACCGGGCCCTCTTCCAGACGCTCCAGCTCGGCTTCGGCTCGGCGCTCGGCGTCGTCGTGTTCGCGCTCGTCATGGCCGTCGCCTGGGCGTACCTGCGCCTTCTCAGGACGAGCACGGTGACCGCATGAAGCGGGGAGCCCGCACGGTCGCCGACGCCCTCGTGCTCGCGGCGCTCGTCAGCTACGCGATCCCGTTTTTCTGGCAGCTCCTGACGTCGTTCAAGCCCGAGGCCGAGCTGCTCCGGGTGCCGCCGCTCCTGCCGAACCAGCTGACGCTCGCGCACTATCGCGCCGTCGTCGAGAAGAGCCTGATGCCGCAGGCGCTCGCCAACAGCTTCGGCATCGCCACGCTCACCACGCTGCTGGCGCTCGCGCTCGGCATCCCCGGCGCGTACGCGGTGGCCCGGCTTCCGCTCCCGGGCAAGCGGTTCTTGCTCCTGGCGATCGTGGCCAGCACGGCGTTTCCCCAGATCGCGACGGTGAGCCCGCTCTACTTGTTGATGCGCGCGCTCGATCTGCGCGACACGTGGTCGGGGCTCGTCCTCGTGCACACCTCGTTCGCGCTGCCGCTGACCATCTGGCTTCTCGCCGGGTTCATCCGCGAGATTCCGATCGAGGCGGAGGAGGCGGCGTCGGTGGACGGGGCAGGGCTGCCCGGCCTCTTTCGCTGGGTCGTGATCCCGCTGCTGGCGCCCGGCCTTGCGGCCACGGCGCTCCTGACCTTTCTCTTCAGCTGGAACGAATTCCTGTTCGCCTACACGTTCACGGTCTCGGAGGCGAGCCGCACGATCCCGGTCGCGCTGGCGCTCTTCCCGGGAGTCTTCGAGGTGCCGTGGGGCGATATCGCCGCCGCATCGATGCTGGCCAGCCTTCCACCCGTGCTGATCGTCGTCGGACTGCAGCGCTTCCTGGTCCGGGGCCTCGTCGCGGGCGCGGTGAAGGAGTGAGGGCGCGCCGGCGCGCTGAACGGCATAATAGGAGGAGGAAACGTCCATGACCGATCTTTGGAGCGATCTGGTCCTGACGGCCATCGGCAACATGCGGGCCACCCTCGCCACGGTCCTCCCCGGCATCCTCGCCATGCTGGCACTGGTGATACTCGGCGCCTTGCTCGGCTGGATTGCCAGCACCCTGGTCACGCGCGTTGCCCGCGCGCTTCGACTGGACGATCTCAGCCGCGCGTGGGGCCTGACCTCGGCGCTCGCGCGCGCCAGCATCTATCGTCCGCCGTCGCAGATGCTCAAGCTCGTCGCGTTCTGGGGCATCTTCATGGTCTTCGCGACGATGGGTATCGACGCGCTGGCGATCCCCGGCGCTCCCGCCGCGACCGGCGTGCTCATGCGCACCCTGCCTCGGCTGCTGTCCGCGCTGCTGATTCTCATCGTGGGCTGGCTCGCCGCAAACTTCCTCAGCCAGGCCACGCTGATCGCCGCGGTCAATGCCGGCGTCGTCCAGGCGCGTCTCCTGGCCCGCGCGACGCGCTGGATCGTGCTCCTTTTCGTCATCGCCACCGTGCTGACCGAGATCGGCATCGGCCGCGACATGGTGCTCATTGCTTTCGGCACCCTGTTCGGCGGCATCGTGGCCGCGCTCGCCCTGGCCTTCGGCCTCGGCGGCCGGCACCTGGCCCGCGAGATCCTGGACAGCGGCCGCCGCCGCGAGCGCGAGCCCGCAGGACAGGACACGATCAGTCACCTCTAATCGCGCGGTCGTAAACGTTCCGGCCGGAACGCGAACGCCGTCTTCGAGCAACGAGCGAGGGGCGTTTCCGCGGAAACGCGCGAAGGCCCGTGCTATGGTTGCACCCGGAGGTTTTGGAAGCGTGAGCGGATTGCTCATCACGCTCGAGGGCGTCGAGGGGTCGGGCAAGACGACCCAGATGGTGCGGCTCGAGCGATGGCTGCGTCGGCAGCGGCGGAAGGTCGAGCGCACACGTGAGCCCGACGGAACGCGGCTCGGACTCGCCGTGCGCCGCTTGTTCGAGCGCCCCGGCGTCGAGCCCGAGCCGCTCGCCGAAGTCTTTCTGTTCATGGCCGCGCGCCAGCAACACGTGGCGCAGAAGATTCGGCCATGGCTCTCGCGCGGCCGGGTCATCCTCTGCGACCGGTACGCGGACGCGACGGTCGCCTACCAGGGCTACGGCCGCGGCGTCGATCCGGACCTGATCCGCGAGCTGAACGTGCGGGCGACCAGCGGGGTCCTACCGGACCTCACGCTGCTCTTCGATCTTGATCCCGCGAAGGGATTCCGGCGCATCAGGGGGCGACACTTCGACCACTTCGAGCGTGAGGCGCTGGCGTTTCACCGACGCGTGCGCCGCGGCTATCTCGAGATCCACCGGGCCGAGCCCAAGCGCGTGAGGCTGGTCCACGCGGACCGCTCGCCCGACGAGGTCGAGGCCGAGGTGCGCGCCATCGTGGAGGACTTCTTCCGTGGCGCCTGAGCGCGCGGCGTCCGAGCGCTTCGTGCCGCTCGATCGCATCGCCGACCAGCCCCGCGCCGTCGAGCTCTTGCGGCGGGCCCTCGCGAGCGACCGCGTCGCCCACGCATACGCCTTCATCGGGCCCTCTGGCGCCGGGCGGATGACCACGGCGCTCGCCTTCGCCGCGGAGCTCCTCGGAAGCCCCTCGCGGCAGCATCCCGACCTGCACGTGATCGTCCCGACGCCGCCCGACTCGAACCCGAAGGGTGCCAGGGCCATCCGGATCAACGCGATTCGCGAGCTCGAGCGACTGGCGGCGCTCCGGCCCGCCGCGGCTCGGCGCAAGGTCTTCGTGCTCGACGAGGTCGAGCGCATGACCGGCGACACGCCGCAGGCGTTCCTGAAGACGCTCGAGGAGCCGCCGCCGGCTACCGTGATCATCCTGATTTTGCCGCGGGCCCGCGCAGTGCCGGCCACGGTCCTCTCGCGCTGTCAGTCCGTCCGCTTCGCGCCGCGCGACGACGCCGGCGCCACGCAGGCGCGCGCCCAGGCGCGTGAGATCCTGGCCGAGGCGAAGGCACAGGGCGTCGAGGCGCTCGTCCGCCGCCTCGATCGTCTGGACCGCGAGAAGGCCGAGACGCTGGTCGATGCCTACTGGCTTCTTTGCCGCGACCTCCTGCTGGCCCAGAGCGGGGCGCCGGCGTCGCTCCTGATCGACGCGGATCACGCCGCCGAGCTCGTGCGCGAAGCCGAGGGCTGGACGATCGATCAGCTCCTGGCGACGATCGATCTCTGCCGGCAGGCGTACGACGCGCTGCTGCGCAACGTCGCACCGCGTCTCACGCTCGAAGTCCTGCTGAGCCGGCTCGCCCTGCGGGCGGCATAGGATGGAACCCATGGACGACTTTCTCGTCGGCGTCCGGCTTCGCGAGACGGCGCCGGCCGACGATTACCGCGTTGCGGAAGACCTCGAGCTCCACGTCGGCGACCTCGTGCTCGTCGAGACGTCCGCCGAGAGCACCATCGGCGAGGTGCGCCGGCCCCGGCGCGTCATTCCCGAGGCGAAGAAGGACCGGCTCTATCGGCGCGTCCTGCGCCATGCAACCGAGGCGGAGGCGCGGGCGTACCGCGAGCGCCGGGGCCGCGAAGAGCGGGCCATCGAGACAGCCCAGCAGGTGGCCCGGGGCCGCGGCCTCGCGCTGAAGGTCATCGACGTCGAGATGCACCCGGTGGCGCGTCGAGCCACCGTGTACTTCAGCGCCGAGGAGCGCATCGATTTCCGCGACCTGGTGCGCGACCTCGCCCGCGAGCTCCGCGCGCGCATCGAGATGCGCCAGATCGGCGCCCGCGATACCACGCGGCTCCTCGACGGCATCGGTCCGTGCGGCCGCCAGCTCTGCTGCTCCTCGCACCTGCGGCGCTTCGAGCCGATCTCGGTGAAGATGGCCAAGGCGCAGGACATGCCACTGACCGACAACCGGCTTCTCGGCAACTGTGGCCGGCTCAAGTGCTGCCTGCTCTACGAGTTCTCGACCTACGAGGAGCTGCGCTCGCGCCTGCCCCGCGTGAACACACCGTGCCAGGCGTCGTGCGGCGGCGGGGGCTGCATGTCGGGCAAGATCCGGTCGCTGCGCGTGCTCAAGCAGAGCGTCGTCGTCGGCTTCCCCGACGGCACCGAGGCGGAAGTGCCGATCGACCAGGTGACGTGGGAAGGGCGGGCGCATATCCAGGCCCAGCGCGAGCAGTGACCGCCTTCTACCTGACGACCCCGATCTACTACGTGAACGACCGTCCCCACCTGGGGCACGCGTACTCGACGATCGTTGCCGACGCGATGGTCAGCTACCGCGAGCTGGCCGGCGATGACGTCTGGTTCCTTACCGGCACCGACGAGCACGGCGACAAGATCGCTCAGGCCGCGGCGAAGGCGGGCGTAACGCCGCAGGCGATGGCCGACCAGAACTCCGGCGCGTTCCGCGAGACCTGGCGCGAGCTCGGCATCCGGTATCGCGACTACATCCGGACCACCGAGGAACGCCACTGCCTGGTGGTGCGGGAGATTCTCCAGAAGCTGTGGGACGGCGGCGAGATCTATCTGGGCAAGTATGGCGGCCACTACTGCTTCGGGTGCGAGCGCTTCTACACCGAGAAGGAGATCGTCGACGGCAAGTGCCCTGATCACCAGACGCCGCTCACCTGGATCGAGGAGGAGAACTACTTCTTCAAGATGTCGAAGTACCAGGCCTGGCTGATCGACCACCTGGAGCGGAATCCGGACTTCGTCCGGCCCGAGCGCTACCGCAACGAGATGCTCGGCTTTTTGCGCGACCCGCTGCAAGACCTCTCGATCAGCCGACCGACCACGCGGCTCAAGTGGGGCATCCCGCTGCCGTTCGACGACCGGTTCGTCACCTACGTGTGGTTCGACGCGCTCCTGAACTACGTCTCGGCGCTCGGCGGCCCCGGCGACCCGCGCTTCGAGAAGTTCTGGCCGCACGTGCAGCACGTGATCGGCAAGGACATCGTCAAGCCGCATGCGATCTACTGGCCGTGCATGCTCAAGGCGGCAGGCCTGCCGCTCTATCAGCACCTCAACGTCCACGGCTACTGGACGCTCGGTGGCCAGAAGATCTCCAAGTCGGTCGGCAACCTGGTCGAGGCGCTTGCGCTCAAGGAAAAGTACGGCAACGACGCCTTCCGCTACTTCGTCCTGCGCGAGATGGTCTTCGGGCTCGACGCCGATTTCTCGGAGGAGGCCCTGATCGGCCGACTCAACGCGGACCTGGCGAACGACCTCGGCAATCTCGTGTCGCGCGCGACGACCCTGATCGTCAACTTGAACCACGGCGTGGTGCCCGAGCGCGGCGTCTCGAGCCCGGCCGAGGATGCGGTGACCGCCGCCTTCACGAAGGCGAAGACCGACGCCGGCGCCGCGATGGACCAGTTCGCGTTCCAGCGCGCGCTGGCGGCCATCTGGGAGTTCATCGGCGTCGTGAACCGCTACGTCGACGCCACGCAGCCGTGGGCGCTCGCCAAGGACGCCGCGCAGAGAGACCGGCTCGCGACGACGCTCTACACCCTGGCCGAGTCGCTGCGGGTCCTCGGGATCGTCCTGGCGCCGTTCCTGCCGGACGCGGCCGCGAAGATCCTCGGGGGCCTGGGTCAGACGGCCGCGCCGAAGCTCGCCGACGCCACCTGGGGGCGTCTGGCGCCAGGCACGGTCGTGCAGAAGCTGCCGGGGCTCTTCCCGCGCATCGACACCAAGAGCGCCCCGTCCGCGGTGGCGCAGAGCGCGCCCGCCCCCGAGCGCCCGCGGATCAAGATCGACGAGTTCGGGCGGGTCGAGCTCAGGGTCGCCGAGGTCATCGCCGCCGAGGCGTTGCCGAAGTCGAAGAAGCTCCTGAAGCTCACGGTGTCGCTCGGCCAGGAGCAGCGCACGGTGGTCGCCGGCATCGCCGAGCACTACGCGCCGGCGGATCTGGTGGGCAAGAAGGTCGTCATCGTGGCCAACCTCGAGGCGGCGAAGCTGATGGGCGTCGAGTCGAATGGCATGGTGCTGGCCGCGTCGACCGGAGGGAAGCTGTCGGTCCTTTCGCTCGACCGCGACCTGCCGCCCGGAGCGAAGGTCACGTGACCCACGACGAGTACGTCGACGCCATCGTGCAGGTCGCCGAGCGCGACGCGTCCATCGCGCGCGTGCTCCGCGAAATCCTGAGCCTCGACGGCGCGATGCGCTCGAGCGCCCTCGACCTGGTGGCCGTGCACTTGCGCGTGCACTCGGCGGCCGGTGACGTCCTCGACTGCATCGACGTGCTCAAGCGCGACACGGTCGCGCAACGCATCAGCGAGCGCCTCGGCGCCGCGCTTCCGCCCGCGCCGGGCGGCCCGACGACCCCGCCGCCCGTGTGAGCGGGGCCGTCGCCTGGCTCACCGAGTGGGGTGTCTCGTTCGCCTCGCTCGCCGGCGGCCTCGTCACTATCTTCTTCTTCCGTCGCGGGCTGCCGCACGTCGCTTATCTCGTGGGCTACCTGCTGCTGCTCTGGCTCCTCTTCGCGCTGCTCGTGGCGATGCGCCAGCCGCTCGCCGACTCCGGGCGTCGCGCGGGGCGCTTCGTCGTCTACGCGGCGGACTACACGATCCAGACGCTCTACCACGGCCTGCTCCTGTTCGTGCTGCCGGCCTACTACGCGAGCACGACGCTGACGTCCGTGAACGTACTCTTCTTCCTGTTGCTGGTGGCCATGGCGCTCCTGGTCACGTTCGATCCGTGGTATCGCGCGATCGTTCAGCCGCGGCCCTGGCTCGGCTACGCCTTCTTCGTCGTGTCGATCTTCGCGGTGCTCAACGTCGCGCTGCCGCTGGTCGGCGTGCCGCCTTACATCGCGCTTGTGGCCAGTGCGTTCGCCGCCGCGCTCGCGGTGACGCCGGTGGTGCGGCGGGCCAGCGGGCGCAGCTGGGGGGCGGCGCTTCGCGTCACGGTGGCAATCGGCGCGATCGCCGCGGCGCTGGTGGCCGTTGGCCGCGCATGGATCCCGCCAGCGCCGCTCTTCATGGCGCGGGCCGCCATCATGTGGGACGTGCTTGACCTCGACGCCATCGAGGCGCTACCGCCCGTCGTCAGCGCCGCCGAGGTGAGGCAGCGCGGACTGGTGGCGTACACTGCCATCTACGCGCCCGCCGGTCTGCGCCAGCGGGTGAGCCACGTGTGGCGGCACGGGGGGCGGGTGATCGAGACCGTGAGCCTCGCTCCGGTCCAGGGCGGTCGCCGGGAGGGTTACCGGACGTATTCGCGCAAGACGTCGTTTCCAGACGCGCCGGAAGGTCGCTGGTCGGTCGACGTGGTGACCGCCTCGGGCCAGCTGATCGGTCGACTCCGGTTCCGGGTGGTCCCCTGACATGGTTGTGCGCGCTGCAGGCCGTCGCGGGGCTGGGGCCCCGCCGGCGGAGGCGCGCCTAAGGAATGAGGGGAGGGCGCGATGGCTGAGACGGTGCGAACCACCGATTACTACTACGTGATGGTGCCGGACAAGCCCGGCGAAGGCGCTCGCGTGCTGGGCGAGCTTCGACGGGCCGGCGTCAACCTGGTCGCGTACTCGGGCTTCCCGAGCGGCCGCGGCGCCCAGCTCGACCTCGTCCCGACGGACGGGGCGGCGCTGAAGGCCCTGGCCAAGCAGCACAAGTGGAAGCTCACCGGACCGAAGCGCGCGTTCCTGATCGAGGGTGACGATCGCATCGGCGCCTGCGCCGACGTGCTCGGCCGGCTCGCGGCCGCGAAGGTCAACGTGACGGCGATGGACGCGCTGGCCGGCGGTGGGCGGTATTCCGCCATTCTGTGGGTGAACGCACGTGACGTGAAGAAGGCGGCCGCCGTGCTCGGAGCGGTGTGATCGCTCCCGAGCTCTTCGACACGCACGCGCATCTGCATTTCCCGGAGTTCGCCGGCGATCTCGACGCGGTGCTGGCTCGAGCTCGGGCCGCCGGCGTGCGGGGCATGGTGACGATCGGCACGGACGTGCCCACCTCGCGCGCCGCCGCGGCGCTGGCCGAGCGTGAGCCGGACGTGTGGGCGGCGGTCGGCATTCATCCGCACGAGGCCGCCGACGCCGACGAGGGGGGGCTCGCCGAGATCGAGCGCCTCGCGTCGGCCCCGCGGGTGGTCGCGATCGGCGAAACCGGCCTCGATTTCTTCCGTGACCGCGCGCCGCGCTCGGCTCAGACGCGCGCGTTCGCCGCCCAGGTGGCGCTGGCGCGGCGGCTCGGGAAGCCCGTCCTCGTGCACTGTCGCGACGCCCACGCGGCGACGCTTGCCCTCCTGGCGGCGGACGGCCCGCTGGAGCGCGGCGGCATCATGCACTGCTTCTCGGGCGACCTCACGGTGGCACGCCGGTGCATCGAGCTCGGGCTCCTCGTCTCGCTCGCCGGACCGGTGACCTACCCAAAGCCGGGTGCCTTACCCGAGGTGGCTCGGACGATTCCGGCCGATCGGCTGGTCGTCGAAACGGACTGCCCGTTCTTGCCACCCCAGCCCTACCGCGGCAAGCGCAACGAGCCGGCCTATCTCGCGATCACGGCCGCCCGCGTGGCCGAGCTGCGGGGCGAGCCGCTGGCAGACCTGGCCGCGCGCATGTCGGAGAACGCCCGGGTGCTGTTTCGGCTATGAGCAATCCCGTGCGCGACGCCGCGCTCTTCCTGCGCGGCCAGATCAACACCCGGCTGAGCCAGGTGCTCAACGCGCGCGACCGCACGCCGCGGGTCGTGCCGCCGCCGCTGGCCGAGGTGATCGGCGGCGAGCGCTCGCCGATGGCCCTCTGGCGCCTGCTCGAGGGACGCTCGAACGCCGAGCGCGAGGCGGCGGTGGCGAGCTATCTCGAGGCGCGGGGCGTGCCCTTCGCGCGGCATCCGTTCGAGTCGAGCGAGGGCTCGGGCGAGAACTTCACCGTCGAGTTCGGCTCCGGACGCCGCGTTCTCCTGCTCATTGCGCACCATGACGCGGTTCCCGGGAGTCCCGGCGCCAACGACAACGCCGCCGCCGTCGGCATCTTATTGACGCTGCTGGAGCGTCTGGCCGCGTCCGTCCCGCCGAGCCTGCGCGTGCGGCTGCTGTTCACCGCGGCCGAGGAGCGGGGCTATCTGGGCGCCCGAAAGTATGCGCGCGGTGCGAACCTGGCCGAGCTGGCCGGCGTGCTGAGCCTCGAGCTGTGCGGCATCGGCGACACGCTCGCGATCTGGGACGTGGTCGACCAGACACCGTTTCTGGGGCGGGTGCGCGCGGCGTTCGAGGGAATGGGACTCAGGCGCGACCAGAGCTACCACCTCGCCGGCCGCATCCCGCTGTTCGGGAGCGACCACCGCGCGTTCGCGCCCGCCGGCGTGCCGTCCTACGCGCTGACGGTGGTGCCGGCCGCGCAGGCCGAAGCGCTCCGGCAATTCATCTTCACCCCGGCGCGCAGCGCGATGCGGTTCTTCGTCAAGCGCCCGGTCCCATTCGATACCTACCACACGCCTCGGGATCGCGGCAGCACGCTCGAGCCGGCGGCGCTGGCGCTGACGCTCCGAGCGCTCGAGGCCGTCATCGCGGAAGTGGCGTAATCCGGTCAGGCCGAGCTGCGTCGGCGGACGAGGCGCGTGAGCAGGCGCCGGGCGTGCGCGGCGTCGCTTGCGGGCACGAGGATGACGATCGCGCCCTGGTCGCCGACACTGAACGGATAGACCGAATGCGCCAGGGGCGACCGGATCAGTGTCGGAATCCTCTCGCTCTCGAAGAGGCTCCGAACCACGACCGCCTCGGCCTGATCGCAGCGCCGCACCTCGACGAATCCATGCTCGTGGGTCTCGGCGGCCGGACGCCTCGGAAATCGGATGACTTTCGCTGATCGCGCCATAAGCTCGGTAGTCGACATAGTATGCCTCAACTGCAGGCCAGCTTCCTCTCCGGGTTCCGGCGTCCTCCTCCTGACGGTTGCCTGGCTGGTGGCCGCGCGAGCCGTCTGGCGTCTGGCGCGCCCGCGGTGAGGCCGTCGTGAGCCGGCCGGTCGGCATCGTCGTCGCGTGCCCGTGCGGCGAGGTATACGAGGTGCGCCAGGAGTTCGCGGGACGGCTCCTCGAGTGTCCGTCGTGCCAGCGCCACCTGCGGGCCGGGCCGCCGCCGCGCACCGCGCGCGCGCCCGCACCCGACGTCGACCACGCCTTCGATCGCGACGTCTTTCTGCTCCGCGAGCGCATCTTCACGATCACCTCGAAGTACGAGGTTTGGGCCGAGGACGGCACGCCCATCCTCTACGTGGAGCGGCCGACCTATCCGATCCGGACACTCGCGGCCTATCTCGTCGCGACCATGACGACGCTGATGGTTACCGGATGGGTCGGAGCCCCGCTGGCCCGCGAAGGCGGCGAGGCGCTTCTGCTGCTATTGTTCCCGCTGGCGGCATTCGTCTTTCTCGTGGTGTCGATGTCGCTGCGCCCGCTCCGTCACGTGACGATCTACCGCGACGAGTCGCGGCGCGAGCCGCTGCTGCGGGTCCTCCAGGACCAGCGCGTCGCGTTCCTGACCCGCACGTACACGATCGTGACGGGGGCGGGGGACCCGCTGGCGAAGCTCCGGAAGACCTACCTGCACAACGTCATCCGCAAGCGCTGGTATGTCCTGAGCCCGGCCGGCGCGCTCGTGGCCATGGCTATCGAGGACTCGATGGTGCTCTCGCTGCTGCGGCGGGTCCTCGGCCCGTTCTTCGGCTTTCTGCGCACGAACTTCGTCTTCGTGCGAGGTCGGGACGCCGAGGTCTTCGGCGAGTTCAACCGGAAGTTCACGCTGCTCGACCGCTACGTGCTCGACCTCTCGGCGGACGCCGAGCGGACGTTCGACCGTCGGATTGCGCTGGCCCTCGGCGTCATGCTCGACACCGGCGAGCGCCGCTGATGGGCGGAACGTCGGAAACGCCGCTGCGCATCACCCCCGAGATGCTCCTCTCGCGCCGCGTCGACTTCGAGCGGCGGATGCAGCGCTTTCCACCTCTGACCGCGGCGATCCTCGTCGTGCTGGTCCTGGTCTTCGTGGCCGAGCTTCGGTTCGGCGCGCTCGAGTCGCGCGAGGCGATCGTGGCGATGGGCGCCCTGGCGCGGGAGCGCGTGGCCGCCGGCGAGTACTGGCGTCTCCTGACCGCCCCCTGGCTCCACGGGAGCGTCGATCACCTCGTGGGCAACGGGATCGCGCTCTACATCCTGGGCATGGTATGCGAGGCGGGGTTCGGCCGGGCGCAGCTCGTCGTGCTCTACGTGCTGAGCGGGCTGGCGGGCTCCCTGCTCAGCGTGGTGATGAGTGCCGGGCCGTCGGTGGGCGCTTCCGGCGCGATCTTCGGCCTGCAGGGCGCCGCGATCGTCCTGTTCCGGCTCCACCGCGATCGGCTGCTCGTACGCGACCGGCGCGTCGGCTTTGTGCTGCTCATCTGGGCGCTCTACACGATCGCCGGCGGCATCATGGAACCTCTGATCGACAACGGCGCCCACATCGGCGGCGCCCTCGGCGGCGCGCTCATCGCACGCTACCTCCATCCGGTCGTGCTCTCGCCTCTCCCACCAGAGCGCTCCTCAAACATCCGACGCTGGCTCTTGTTTGTCGTCGCTCTCCTTGCCGCCGCTCTGGTTGGCTGGCTCTCGTCTCGACACGTCACCACCATCTAGACGTCACGAGTGCGCCTGCGACGACGCGCACGCTCATCGAACGGGAGGTGTCGGAGGGGCGGTCGAGGCCCCTCTGACTTCAGTCAAAGGTCGGAGGCGGCGGGCAGGCCCGCGAGCGAGGTCGCGGCCCGCACCCCGCGGACGATCGCGCGGGCGACCACGTCGGCGGCGACGAGCCCGAGCCGCGTGAGATCGGCGGGCCGGTCGCCGACCGACAGCGCGAACAGCGTGTCACCGTCGAAAGCCGTGTGCGGCGGCGACAGAACGCGCGCGAAGCCCAGCATGCCCAGCGCGGCGATCTTCCGGGCTTCCGGCTTGCCGAGGCGAGCGTTGGTGGCGAGGACGCCGATGGTCGTGTTCTCGGGCGCGGCGAAACGCTCGAGAACGGTGCCGGCTGTCAGCGCGCGGGCCGAATCGATCAGCCGGCGACCGTCGGGCGACTCGCGCGCGCCGGCGATCAGCGTTCCGGTGTCGGGATCGCGCACGTCGCCCACGGCGTTCACCGCCACGAGCGCGCCGACCACGACGTCGCCGAGCCTCGACGAGGCGCTGCCGATGCCGCCGCGCATGGCCCGGGCGATTCGGTGCACCTTGCCGACCGTGGCCCCGGTCCCGGCGCCGACGTTGCCCTCGGCGACCGGCCCGACCGCCGCACCGGCCGCGGCCTCGTAGCCCATCTCGCGTGTAGGCCGCGCGCGGCTGTCGCCGAGGCCGAGGTCGAACAGGAACGCGCCGGGAACGTGCGGCACGACGGTCGGGCCCGCCGCGAAGCCGCGGCCCTGCGTCTCGAGCCAACGCATGACACCCCAGATCGCCTCGCCGCCGAAGCGGCTGCCTCCACCGAGGACGACGCCGTTCACGGTCGGCACGAGGTGGCGAGGATCGAGGTAGTCGAGCCCGACGACGTCGTTCGCACCGCCCCGCAGCTCGACGCCGCAGACCGCAGGGCCGTCGCACAGCACGACGGTGACGCCGGTGAGGCCGGCCAGATCGGTCGCGTGGCCGACGCGAATGCCCGGGACGTCGGTGATCAGGGCTTGCGGCTCACGTCGGCGGCGCGCAGCCGCCCCGCGGCCACTTCTCCGGCCAGCTCGAGCGCGCGCTGGGCGAGCGCCCGCGCGAACGGATGACGCAGGGGCGCCGCGTCGCTCTCGGCGAGCGCGGCGGCCGCGGCCGACGCGATGGCAGCCTGCTCGGGCCGGTCGGTCGCGCTGAAGATCCACGCCATCTCCGCGAGACGCCGCGCCCAGCGTCGCCGCGCCTCGGGCCCGAGCTCGCGTTCGATCACGCGCGTCAGGATCGCTTCCTGCCGCTCGGCCTTGATCTGGTCGGAGACGACGAGGCGGCTCTGGCGCGTCTCCTGGATCTCGAGGGCGTCGCTCTGGACGGTCTCCGGGTCGAGGAACCAGCCGCTAAGCTCGGGGAGGCCGAGCAGCTCGTCCGAGCGCGCGAGCAGATCTGCGTTCGCGACCGGCGCGGACAGCGGCTCCGGAGCCGGGGCGTCCGCGAAGAACGGCTGCCAGCGCCCGAACGCGGAGGGCGGCGCGGTCCCGCGCTCGCGATGGATTGCCAGGCTTTCGGCCACCAGGCCAACCGCGCGCGCGGGCTCGGCCTCGACCCACGGCAGCTTCTGCGCCGCACGCAGCGATGCCAGCTCGGCCTCGAGCCGCCGCTTGGTGATGTCGCCGCCGGCCACCTCAGTGATGCCCACGACGTCGTTGAGAATCAGCGAGCAGAGCGCGCCGCCGCCGTACGGGCCCTCGAACAGGATCCACACGGCCCGCGATCCGCTCCCATCGATGCCCGAGAGCCAGGCGCGGACCGCG
>JBKPCO010000115.1:0-14991 GCA_046727415.1 Candidatus Methylomirabilota bacterium | reverse complement strand
CCGGATCGGCTGGTTGCGCGCCGCCACGCTCGGCGCCAACGACGGCCTCATTTCCACGAGCAGCTTGGTTGTGGGCGTGGCTTCGGTCGAGCCCACCCAAGCGGCTGTCTTGCTCGCCGCGGTGGCGGGTCTCGTAGCCGGAGCCCTCTCCATGGCAGCGGGCGAGTACATTTCGGTCAGCTCCCAAGCGGATACCGAGCGGGCTGATCTCTCCCAGGAGCGCGATGAACTTGCTACCTCGCCGGCGGCCGAGCGAGCCGAGTTGGCGAGGATCTACATGGACCGAGGCCTCAGCCGCGAACTCGCGATCCAAGTCGCGGATCAATTGACGGCCCACGACGCGCTGGGGGCTCATGCTCGCGACGAGCTAGGCATCAATGAGACGACACGGGCTCGGCCGATTCAGGCAGCAATGGCGTCCGCGGCCTCTTTTGCTGTGGGGGCGGCTCCCCCCACGCTTCTTTCGGCGCTGTTACCTGCCGGGGGCCTGCCGCTGGGCGTCGTGGGAGTGACGTTGGGGCTCCTGCTTGTCCTCGGGGGTGTGGCTGCTCGCCTTGGCGGCGCCTCGCTCACACGAGGGGCGCTGCGCGTTGCGTTCTGGGGTGCGGTGGCAATGGGATGTACGGCCGCAGTCGGGCGTCTATTCGGCGCCGTCATCTAGGCGCTTTCGCAGGATGCCACCTAACCCGGCGCGGCAGGCAATAGGAGGCCACATGAGCAAAGACGCTCTCGCCGTCGCGCGCCGCCAGATCGAGTCGCTTCAGGACGGTGAGCTGCAGGCCGCACAGCACGGAACGGAGAGCGATCTAATCTCGCTCTACCGGCCTCCACGAGACGAAGACTGGCTGCCGTTCAGCCGAGTACGATTCGGACGCGATGTCTTTTTCGGTCATCGGCGAGCGGGATACTGAGATCGCCGGCAAGGTAGACGCCATCGACTTCCACTGACGACACTCCCCGCGATACACCTCGTGGGTTTTCGACGACGAGGTCATAGCACGTGGAGCGATAGCGGAACATCATCTCGAAACCGCGCCACGCCCGCGGGATACACGGGTCCATCACGAGCCGCGCGCCGCGGAGTCGGAACCCGAGAATCGACTCCAGCCCGGCCCGATACATCCATCCCGCCGATCCCGTGTACCACGTCCAGCCCCCACGGCCCACGTGCGGCGCCTCGGTGTAGACGTCGGCCGCGATGACGTACGGCTCGACCTTGTAGCGGTCGACTCCGGCTGCGGTGCTGGCGTGATTGATCGGGTTCAACATCGCGACGAGCTCGGCGGCCTTGTCCCCGTCGCCCAGCGCCGCGAAGGCGATCGCCGACCAGATGGCCGCATGCGTGTATTGCCCGCCATTCTCTCGCACGCCAGGCACGTACCCCTTGATATAGCCGGGCTCCAGCGACGTGCCGTCGAATGGCGGTGTCAGGAGCAAGACGACACGATCCGCGCGACGCACGAGGTGTTCGTCGACGGACGCCATCGCGCGCTCTCGGCGTGCTGGGTCGCCTGCCGCCGAGATAACGCTCCACGACTGCGTGATCGAATCGATGCGGCATGCGTCGTTGACAGCCGAGCCGAGCGGCGTCCCATCGTCGAAGTAGGCGCGGCGATACCAGCCGCCGTCCCAGGCCTCGCGTTCAAGCGACTCCTTGAGCGCGCTCACATGCCCACGCCACCGCTCGGCACGCTTGCCCTCCCCACGCGCGTCTGCCAGGTCAGCCCATTCGGAAAGCACGGCGTGAAGGAACCATCCGAGCCAGACGCTTTCACCCCTTCCTCCAGCGCCTACCTCGTTCATCCCGTCGTTCCAATCGCCGGTGCCCATCAGCGGCAGGCCGTGACTCCCGACCGCGAGACTGTGGTCGAGCGCGCGCGCGCAGTGCTCGAAGAGCGTAGCTCGCTCATCGGATTCGCGGGGCTCGAAGTACGATTCGCCTTGCTCCGCCGCGAGCTTGGATCCTTCGAGGAACGGGACGACTTCGTCGAGGACGCCGCCGTCGCCGACGACCTCGACATACCGCGCGACGACGTACGGCAGCCAGAGCAGATCATCGGAGATCCGCGTTCGGACGCCCCGGCCGCTGGGCGGGTGCCACCAGTGCTGGACGTCGCCCTCCTCGAATTGACGCGCCGCCGCACGCAGCACGTGCTGCCGCGCCAGCGCGGGCTCGGCGACGGCGAGCGCCATTACGTCCTGAAGCTGATCCCGAAACCCGTACGCGCCGCCGGCCTGGTAGAACGCCGACCGCGCCCACACGCGACAGCTCAGCGTCTGGTACACCAGCCAGCGGTTCAGCAGGATGTCCATCGAGCGGTCCGGCGTTCTGACCTGCACCGCGCCGAGCCGCTCGCCCCAACGCTCGCTGACAGCCCGCAGGACCGCCGCCACGTCCCGAGTCCGGTAGCGAACGATCAGCTCCCTCGCGTGCTCCGGGCTTACCGCCTCGCCGAGGAAGAACACGACCTCGGCACGGCCTCGAGCGGGCAGCGCGATCGTCGCCTGCAGCGCACCACACGGATCGAGACCGGCGCCGACGCGTCCGGAGAGCCGGTGTCGTGTCGCGAGCGCGGCCGGACGATCCGGGGAGCCGTTGCGTCCCAGAAATTCCGTCCGGTCGGCGGTCCACGCCGTTTGGGTCCCGCCGAGGTCGGCAAAGGCGACGCGAGCGCCGAAATCGCGCCTCCATGCGTTCCGCGCGAACATCGCACCTGTCTTGCCGTCGATCTCGGCGACGACGAACGGCGCGGCGGCGGGCCGCGACGCGCCGAGGACCCACTCGACGTAGGCGGTTACGGACAGCCGACGCGGTCGTCCGGACCCGTTCGTCAGCGTGAGACGCGAGATCTTGATGGAGTCATCGAGCGGCACCAGCTGGAGCAGCTCCAGCGAGATACCATGCGAGACATGTTCGAACCGCGTGTAGCCCTGCCCGTGCCGGATGACGTAGGGTGACGCCTCTTCACGGATCGGGAGCGCCGTCGGTCCCCACAGATCCCCGGTCTCGTCGTCCCGGACGTAGATGATCTCGCCTGGTGGATCGCTGACCGGATCGTTCGACCAGGCGGTGAGCTGGTTCTCGCGGCTATTGCCCGACCACGTGTACCCCGAACCCGACTCGGAGACCTGGAAGCCGAAGCCCGGATTGGCGATCACGTTGATCCACGGCGAAGGCGTCCATCGTCCCTCCTCGAGGACCGTCACGTACTCGCGTCCGTCCTCGTCGAAGCCGCCCAGCCCGTTGTAGAGCTCGAGAGCCAGGCGCGGAGGCACCACGGCCGCCGGCACCGGCGCTTGCGCGGCCGCGCGTCGTGGCAGTGCGAGCGGAGCAGTGTTCGGTCGTTGCGCCCGTGCCACCTGCTCGGCCAGTGTCCCGCGCCGGCTCGACAGCACCGCGCGGGAGGCGGACAGGAGCACGTCACGTTCCGCCGCCGTGAGGCGGTCCGTCCGCACGATGTACACGTTCCCGTGCGGCTCGTGGCCATCGTGGGGCCCTGCCGACTGGCTCGTGCGGACAAGCGTCTCCAGCAGCTCCTGGAGATCCTGAACGTACGACGGCGCACGCTCGTTCAAAATGACGAGATCGACCGCGAGCCGCTTCATCCGCCAGTACTCGTGCGCGCGGAGTAGTTGCCGCACGATGCCCACGTCTTCGGACTCGTCGATCTGAACGAGCACGATCGGCAGATCGCCTGATATCCGGTGTGCCCACAATCCATCGGGGCCCTTCGTCTGCCGCGCGAGTACCTCCGCGGGGGCCCGCAGGGTCCGATCCGAGTAAAGAACGCGGCTGGCGAGGCTTTGGAAGAGATGTGCCTCGTCGGGACCCATGCCGAGGTGGTGCTGTTGAACCTGCGCCTGGGTCCAGGCCAAGGTCGCGACGCGGTCGAACGTCGCCGGGTCGTGATACTTCTCGGCGAGGCCGAGGGCCTCCGCGCGCGACGACGCGACGAGCGTCGAGAACGTGGCGCGTACGGTATCGCCGGGCGGCAGTCGCAGGCGGCGTCGCAGGCTCACGATCGGATCGAGCACCGCCCCGGTCGTGTTGGAAAGGGGTCGGCCGTCGATCACCGCCGCGGGCGTCCGGATCCCGCGCCCGCGGCCGAGGAACCGCGCCCGGTCAGTCTCCCATTGCAGCTCGCCGACCGGGTCGCCTTCCGCGACCACCACATGGGCCAGCCAGACCGGCACCTCGCGGCGTGACCGCGGCCGGCGTCTCGCCAGCAGAGTGTCGAGCTCCGGTACGCATTCGGTCTCCACGCTCAGGTTGGAAAACGCCGGGTGGGCCGCGTCGGCCGCCGGCGGCGTCAGGACGACCTCGGCGTACGACGTCACCTCGATCTCACGACTCTTCGTCCCGAGATTCGTGAGCGAGACGCGGCGCACCTCGGCATCGTCCTCGGGCGACACGATCACCTGGAGCGTGGTCACGATGCCGCCGTCGCGCCGGACGATCTCCGCACGATCTTCGGAGAACGTGACGTCGTAGCTGTCCGGCGCGCCGCCCAACGGCTGGTAGCCGGCCGACCAGGTTTCCCCGCTGTGGATATCGCGAAGGAACATATACGTGCCCCACGGGTCGCGCGTGACGTCTTCCCGCCATCGCGTGACCGCGAGATCACCCCAGCGGCTGTATCCGGAGCCTGCCGTCGTCAGCATCACCGCGTATCGCCCGTTCGAGAGCAGCTGGGTGCGCGGTGGCGAGCCGTGCGGCGAGCTGAAGTGTCTCACGACCGGCGGAACGAAGCGGACATCGCCGACGGCCTGCACCTCGTCCGCGCGGGGCCGCGCGACCGCCACGTCCCGCGGCGTCCGTTCTTGAAGCAAGAGCTCGGTGGCCTGGACGATGGGCTCGGCACGGAAGCGCGCGCGCATCGCGCCGTCGTGGATGACGTTCGCGATCGCGACGACCACCATGCCCTGGTGGTGCGCCATGTACGCGCGGACCACTGCGACCGAGGCGCCATCCTGTAGCCTGGGCGCGGTGTAGTCGAGCGCCTCGTAGAAGCCGTAGGCGCCGCTGGCCCCGGCGGCCGCCAGGCGCCGGAAATTCTGTACCGCCGCGGTCGGATCGATCATCGCGGCGAGGCCCGTCGCGTAGGGCGCGATGACGACGTCCTCGCTGAGTCCGCGCCGCAGTCCTATTCCCGGCACGCCGAAGCTCGAATACTGGTACGTCATTTCCAGATCGCGCGCGTTGTAGCCCGACTCCGACACACCCCACGGCACACCGCGCTCGGCGCCGTACCTGATCTGCCGTCCCACGACGAGCCGCGATGTCTGCTCGAGAAGACTTCCCGCCGGCACAGGCATGACAAGCGTCGGCATCAGGTATTCGAACATCGATCCCGACCAGGACACGAGCACCGAGTCCAGCTCGACCGGCGTTAGGGCCCGGCCGAGCCGGAACCAGTGCGAAACGGGAACGTCGCCCTTGGCGATAGCGACGAAGCTCGCGAGCCGGGCTTCCGATGCGAGGAGGTCGTACCGACCCGGGTCGAGGCTTCCGTCCGCGACGCGGTACCCGATCGCGAACAGCTGCCGCATCGGATCGAAGAGAAAGCCGAAATCCATGACGTCGACCATCGCCCGAGCGTTGCGCGCGAGAATCGTGAGACGCTGGACCAGCGTCTCGGGCATGTCGAGGTCGCGCGTGTGGCTTTCGACCGTGACGCAGAGCGCCTCCGCCCAGACGAGGACGTCCGTGTGCGCGTTCCGGGGATCCTCGTCGACCAGCGTTCGCGCGGCGTGCAGCACCGCCCGAGCGCGGGCCCTCAGCGCCGTGAGCCGCAAGACCCACCCGGCCGAGTCGCGCGGAGGTTCCCGGACCGCGTCCGCGACTGCGTCGAGAGCGTCCGCCAGGGGCCCGTGGCTGGCCGGGGCAGGGCGCGCGTCGCCGGCCGCCGCGCCCGCCGCCTCGTGGACGAGCAGCGCGGTATCCTCGATCCCGGCGAGCGCCGCCCGATCGAGGCGAGGACGCTCGACGATCTCCTCACAGGCGTGCGCGAGCGCGATGAGATGGCCGGCCAGATTGCCGCTGTCGACCGACGAGACGTATTTCGGCTCGAGCGCGTAGCAGTGCTTCGTGTCGTACCAGTTGTAAAAGTGGCCGTGGAAGCGCTCGAGGCCGTGCAACGTCTCGAGCGTGGCCTCGAGACGCTCGACGACATCGAGCGTACCGACCCAGCCGAAATCGCGAGCCGCCACCGTCGACAGCAGATACAGTCCGATGTTCGTGGGCGAGGTGCGATGCGCAACCAACGGGCTCGGCGTTTCCTGAAAGTTGTCGGGTGGCAACGCGTGGTCTTCCGGTCCGACGAACGTCGCGAAGAAGCGCCACGTTCGGCGCGCGACCAAGCGGAGGGCTCGCGCATCCGCCGCCGACAGCGGCTGGTTGGGCTTGGCCCTCTGCGGCACGCTGATCCATCGCGCGATCGCCGGCGACGCAACCCACAGCGACAGAAAGGGCAGCGCCACGGGCCAGGCCTCTGGTCGGCTCCACGCGACGGCAGCCGCCGCGGCGGCGGCGAGCGCGCCCCCACCGCCCATTCGACGGCAGAAGCCACCGAGATCGAGTCGCAGGCCGGCTTTCGCCTGAGCCGCGGTCACCCACTCCAGCAGGCTCCGGCGTGTGACGTACACGCGGGCGAGCGTCCGCACGATCGCGTCACTCATCAGCCAGGCCTGGTAGGTCAACATCGTGATCGCGAGCCCGAACTGTGAGCCGGCCAGGAAGAGGTCCCGGCCGACCGCGCGAATGTAGCTGCGCTTCGAGATACCTCGGCCGCGGGGGAGCAAACCGCCCAGAACCGGCAAGAGCGCGGGCACGGCCATGGTCGCGAGGATGAAGGCACTCCACATCGCGGGCGAGGTGCCCGGCATCACCCACGCGACCACGAGCGTCAGAAAGGCGGCCGGCGCCGACACGGTGCGGCGGAGGTTATCGAGCATTTTCCAGCGTCCTACCAGCGGGATCCGGCTTCCCAGAATCCACGGAAGCAGCTGCCAATCGCCGCGCGCCCATCGGTGCTGGCGGGCCGCCGCGACTCCATAGTGTGATGGTGCGCTCTCGAACAGCTCGACGTCGGTCACGAGCCCGGCGCGCGCGAACACGCCCTCGAAGAGATCGTGGCTCAACAGCGCGTTCTCGGGTACCCGCCCGGCCAGCGCCGCTTCGAACGCGTCCACGTCGTAGATGCCCTTGCCGGTGTATGACCCTTCGCCCCAAAGGTCCTGGTAGATGTCGGACACCGCCGATGCGTACGGGTCGATGCCCGCCGGGCCCGACGAAAGGCGCTGGAAGAACGAGACCTCGCGCCCGGGCAGCGGCGGTGTCACTCGGGGTTGAAGCACCGCGTATCCTTCGCCGACTCGCCGCTGTTCCGGATCGAGCCGCGGTCGATTGAGGGGATGCGCCATCGCACCGACCAGCCGATCGACCGCCCCTCTGGGTAGCCGCGTGTCGGCGTCGAGTGTGATGACGTAGCGGACGTCGAAAGGCGCGACGACAGCCGGAGGCACGAAGCTGGTGTCCGTAGCCCCGCGCAGGAAGCGATTGAGCTCGTGCAGCTTGCCTCGCTTGCGCTCCCACCCCATCCACACCCGCTCGCTCTCGTTCCAGAGCCGCCGGCGGTGGAAGAGCAGGAATCGGTCGCCTCCATCCGGCATAGCACCGTGCCGCCCGTTCAGGCGGGCGATCCCCTCGCGCGCCGCACCCAGAGTGTCGTCATCACCCGGCATGCTCTCGGCGGGTGCATCCAGCCAGTCCGAGAGGATCGCAAAGCGAAGATCGCCACCCGCATTCGCAAGGTAGTGGACTTCGAGCCGCTCGATCTGCTCACTGACTTCCGCGCAGTCCGTCAAGAGCATCGGCACGACGACCATGGTTCGCAGATGCGGTGGCACTCCGTCGCGGAGCTCGAGGCGAGGCAGCAGCGTCGGCGTGACCAGCGCGGTGACGCTGCGGTTCAGCAGCGCGATCGCCAGATCCGAGGCCGGGACGATGGCCAGAAGCGCGAGAACGAGCAGGCCCACCGGTCCGACGCCCGATGCCCCTGTCGCGAGGAGGGGCAGGGCGAGCATGAGGCCGCTGAGGACTACGATCGTTCCAAGATATCCGGGCGTCGCCGCCCCGATATAGAGCCGGAGCAGCCGGTGCAAGGGCCGCGCTCGGTAGCCGAGCGTCAGCTCGAAGGCCGGGCGACCGTCGCCAATCAGATAGAAGCCGGGATCAGCCCGTCTGTCGCCGTCGGCCTCGGCCCCGGTCTGCGCGCGAGTCACGGCGGCGCGCGCGACCTCGAGCTCGGGACGGCTCGAGCCCCGTCCGAGCTCCTCGACGGCGCGCCGGTAGGAGTCGCGGGTCGCGAAGTCCATCGCGGCGTAGTTCGCGGCGGCATGTAGCACCTCGTCGACGAGGCTGACGCTCTCGAAGAATTCCGCCCAGTCGAGCGCGGACATCAAGTTCATGCTCATGATCACGTTGCGGACGGTCACGTTCATCGCCGCCTGCCGCTGATGCTCGACGCGAACGATGTCGTCGGACGTCGTCCTCTGCGCCTGCAGCCGTTGATCGAGCCAACGCAGAGCCGGAGTCACCGCGCGGTCTTGTTCCCGAAGCCGCTGGACGAGCTGAACCGCGAAGGCGGTGACCAGCGGGCCGTCCTCGAATCGCGCGAGGCCCCTCCCCGTCGGCGCGGCGCCGTCGGCGCCGACGCCCAGCAGCTCGTCGGCCAGGGCGTCGGCCTCCTGGCGCGCTTCGCGCCCGCGAACAATGCTCTCCGCCAGGCGCCGAAGATTCTCAACCAGGACGACACGCAGCGTGATCGCCACCGCCCAGAGCTCGCCGATCGTCAATGGCTGCACGCGCTGGTAGGCACGAACGAACCGCCGGAGCGACTCGGGATCAAGCCGACTATCGGTATGCGCAACGAAGGCCCAGGCGACTCCGTAGACGCGCGGATAGCCGGCGAGCGGTCCATCGACCAGTTTCGGCAGCTCCCGATAGAATCCGGGCGGCAGGTCGTCGCGGATCTCGCGCAGCTGTTCGTCCACAACGTGGAAGTTGTCGACGAGCCATTCCGCCGCGGGCGTGATCGTGCGCTCCTCACGGATGGCGTTGGCGATCACGCGATACGACTCGCGAAGCACACGGCCGTTCTGCTCGACGCGCTGCAACAGCCGCCGCCCCTGGCCCGACCGCCTCATGACGCCTTGGGCAGCCGCCAGGGTCTCGGCGTGTTGTTCCAGGCGCTCGATGCCGAACAGGTCGGAACGGATCGGGTCTTCGGGAGACTGCCGGGCTAATTGCACGCGGTTTTCGCCCGGCTTAGACGGAGAGTGCGGATCCTGGCCGCCGCCCCGCGTCACTCGTGTTGCCGTTCCGTGCACCTGCGCACCGCTCACCCTCGCGAGGCGCGTTCGGCATCCCCATGCGCCGCAGCCAACGGAAATGAGCAGTCACGCCTTCCCGGAGAGACCGGTGCTCGGTGTATGCGACGCCTAAGTCTCGACATGTCTGTTCCACCAGCTTCGAGATCGCCGGGTAGTTGACGTGGCTGATCGTTGGAAACAGATGGTGTTCGATCTGGAAGTTCAAGCCGCCGAGGAGCCACGCGACCACCTGGTTCGGCCGGGCGAAGTCCACAGTCGTCTCCGCTTGATGGACGGCCCAGGCCTGCTCGATACGCCCCGTATCCGTGGAGGGCAGCGGGAACGCCTCTTCGCCTACGCAGTGAGCCACCTGGAAGACTACGGCCAGGGCGTTCCCGAGCACCAGCGCGGCGACCCCGTAGTGGACGAGGACAGCGCTCACGGGGTGGAACAACAACGGCACGCCGAATGCCCAGGAGAAAAGGATCGCCTTGCCGGCCACCAGGAGGACAAGGTCGGCCCTCGTGGGGCGGCGCCGGCGAGCCCGAGCAGGACAGCCAACGGCACGCTCTGCCACCACGCATGGGCCGCGAACACGAGCAGTACGTACGAGACACCCAGACACGCGATCAGGATCGCCGTCTTCAGGTACATCTGCCAGCAGTCACGTCGTCGTTTGCCGGTGGTCCGGAAATACGCGTCGACTTGCCGTTGTAGCGCGACCTGAAAAACGCTATGCGTCCCGAATTTGAGCGGTCGTCCCCAGCCCGCCCCGCCACGGCTTTGCCTTGAAGGCATCATCGAGACTGCTCTCGCTGGTTGTACGGCGTGGCAGTCAGGCCACGGTCCGCGAGCTGCGGGTCGTCGGGATCCAGGGGTTGCCGTTGCAGGTACTGATCGATCCCATCCTCGATCTCACGCGGGAACGACGGCGCAGACCCGACGAGCTCCTGCTGGTAGGTCAGGAGCATGATCTCGCGGAAAATCGGCAACGCTGCGCGGCCCCCAGTCTCCTTGTCGCCCAGCGTGCGGTTGTCGTCGAAGCCGATCCGGACCGCAACCGTGACCCCCTGCGGCCCGTAGGTAGACCCCACGAAGAGCGCATCACGGCAGTCGCTCGTCGTTCCGGTCTTCCCCATCACTGGAATCGAGAAGTCGCGGCCGTAGAGAGAATGCGCCGTGCCTCCTGGAATGCGGACTACTCCTCGCAATCCCTCCTGGATCAGGTTCAGGTGGCTGGAGTTGAACGCGAGGGCGGTTCGGGCCGCCTCGTAGAGCACCTCGCCGGAGGCATCGGTCACACGATCGATGATGTACGGGTCCGCCAGGATCCCTGAGGCCATCGCGCGGTAGGCGCCCGCCAGTTCGAGCAGCCGCACTTCTGACGCGCCGAGCGCCGTCGTGATGTATGGCTGCGGCGAGGTGCGGATCCCCAGCTCCTGGGATGTTCCAATCACTCTGTCCAGGCCGATCTCACGGGTGATCCACACGGCCACGGCGTTGCGGGACTCGGCCAGCGCCTGGCGCATCGCGATTGGCCCCTTGAACTCGTTGTCGTAATTGGCGATCCACTTGACCGGACGGTTGGCTCCCGTGGGGATCGCGGTGGGTTCGTCGGGCACCATGGTGCCGAGCTTGAGCCCTTCGCGGAACGCGGCCAGGTACACCATCGGCTTCCACGCCGAGCCCGCCTGCCGCAGCGAACCCGTCGCTCGGTTGAAGTCGGAGTAGCGCGTATAGCGCTTCCTGTAGAAGCGGCGGCCGCCCGCCTCGGCCAGGATCGCCGCGTCCGCGTTGCGCAGCACGACCACCGAGCCCTGGATCAGTCCCTTCGCCTGGGGGTGCCGCTTCTCGTAGAGGGCGAGGCCGGTCTCGAGCGCTTCGTTCACGATGGTTTGCACCCGCTGATCCACCGAGGAGTGAACGGAGATCCGCCCCTGGAGGAGATCCTCGACTCCAAAGCGGTCTGCACCGCGCTGTCTCAGCTCGTCGAAGACTGTGTCGATCGCGGCGGGGGCTTGCGTCTTCACCGGGCTTGTCGCCTTCGCGACGAGCACCGGCTCGGCCTGCAAGCGCTTCGCGAGGTTCTCGGGGATGTAGCCGTTGCGCGCCATCAAGGCCAGGATCTCGTTGCGGCGGCGCAGGGGCCGCGCGTCCCCGGGCACCGGAAGATAGTCCCGCGGCGCCTTGGTGATCCCCGCCAGCAACGCGGCCTTCCCGGCGTCCTCCATGGTGTAGCTCGACAACGACTTGCCGAAGTAGTACTCGCAGCCGGCGGCGAAGCCATACCGGCCGTTGCCGAGATAATTGAAGCTGGCGAAACGCGCGAAGATCTCGCGTTTCGCCCGCTCTCGCGATCCGAAGCGGCGGCTCATCTCCTCTTCGAGCCAGAGCGCCAGCCGCACCTCCTCCAGCTTCCGGAAGAGTTTGTTCGTGGCCGGCACCCCCACGACCACAGAGAGGAGCCGCCAGGTCGGGTGATCGCGGAAGAGCGTCGAGCCGTTCTCGCGGCTCCAGCGGTCCCGCAGGAAGTACCCTCGGACCAGCTGCTGAGTAATGGTCGAGCCACCCTGGGGGAGACGCAGCCGGAATCCCTTGCCGTTCCACCACGCACCCACGGAGCTCGTCGCCGTCTTGTAGAGCACGCGTGGCAGCGCTCGATAGTCCACGCCGGAGTGCGTGAAGAAATTCTTGTCCTCGGCCGCCAGGATCGCCTGTCGAAGGACAGGCGGCACCTCCTCGAAGAAAACGACCTGTCGATACTCTCGTGCCAGCTCGACCAGCACCATGCCCCGCGCGTCGTAGACCTTGCCGATCGTCGAAAGTTCGAATCGGATGAAAGGCTCGAGGTCAGGAACGCCGCTCCGGTCGAAGTAGATGTGATGCGCAAGTCCCCACGTCGCGAGCACGAGCGGTAGCAGCACCGTGAGCGGCACCGCGACACACACGGCACCGCGCGAGCATCCGGACCGCAAGCGTCGGGCAACACGGGCAACGGCGGAAGCACAAGAACTCAATCTGGGCCGCTATTGAACCTTCGTCTTGGGCGTTGCGCCTGGCTGAGCCGTCGCCAGCCTTCGCAGGGACGCGTCACGACGCCGGGCAGCCGTTGGCCCACGTGCGCTCAAAGGCTGCGTACGCGGTGCGGGCCACGTCAGCATCGGCTGCTGCTAGCGTCGATCGCCGGTCATCGAAGCAGCACCTGGCGCGCGAGTGCAGCCCGGGAGTCCAGGCTCGCGACATACCGCAGGGCATCCCGCTCGCATATCGCCGCCTCTGCCTGCTTGCGGGGCGTCATGTCGCGGGCGATCAAAGATGCCTCGACGACCTTTCCTTCGGTGTTCCGGATCGGCGACAACCGTGACGGACACGTTGATGCGCTGCCCGCTCTTTTTCACCTCTATGTTCTCGTAGTGATTGACCCGCTCTCCCCGTCCGACCCGCTTGAGGATCTTTGCCAGCTCGTCCTCCGTGATCGTGATCCCGATCGGCCACCGCCCGAAGACCTCGCGAGTCGTGTACCCGCAGAACCGCTCGGTGCCCGAGTTCCAGCCCGTGATCATGCCGTAGAGCGTCATGCCGACGATCGCGTCGTCCGACGACTCCACGGTCGACGCGGCGAAAGCCAGCGCCCCTTCGGCCTGCTCTGACGAGACACGTCGAGCCATAAAATGAAGCATCGTGCACTGCAAGCTCTGATGCTGGTCAGAATTGCTCAGGTTTCGCGATTACCGCGGGACCACGTTTTTGTCCGACCGCTGCGGGAGATAACCGGCCGGCTACACTGCACGAAAGGCCGGAACACGCGTGGCGTCGTTCGTCCGGCGAGGAAGCGCTTGGAGGCACTCCAGGCAAGTAGCCCATGACGCCCGACAGGGTTTAGGTCCCCCAGCCCCGCGCATTGAACAACACGATCTCAGACGCAGGAACCGATCAGAGAAGCATCAGAACTTCTTCCAACAGCAACTCGCCCGCTCGACGATGATGCTCTAGTCCAGCGTCGTTGCCGCGCGAGATTTCAGTCTTGATCATCGGCCAACGCGGCTCGAGGTCCCCGCAAGTCAGGCCCTGAGCATCTGAAGGGCCAAGACATGCCTCGCCGTCAGCCCGCGGCGACGCATTAGCACCCCTCCCAGCTCTTGGGCACGTTCACGTACGAGCGATCCAGAGCGGCGACGGACGGACAACCGAGCAGCCTCAGCGTACGATCCAGATCGGCTCGCAAGATCTCGATGGCTCGCGCGATCCCGGCTTCGCCGGATGCGGCGAGGCCGTAGGCGTAGGCGCGACCGCAGAGAACCGCGCGAGCACCCAGGCACAGTGCCTTGACGATGTCGGCACCCCGGCGAATGCCGCCGTCCATCAAGATCTCGACTTGGCCGTTGACCGCTGCGACCACCTCCGGCAAGGCTCGCAAAGAGGCCGGAACACCGTCGAGCTGCCGGCCGCCGTGGTTCGAGACGGAGATGGCGGCCGCGCCTTCGTTGACGGCGCGACGCGCGTCGTCGCCCGTAAGGACGCCCTTGACGACGATCGGACCGCGCCAGCAGTCGCGGATCCAGGAAAAGTCCGCCCACGTTACCGCGGAGCTGGCCAGTGCGGCGTTGATGTCGAGGAGCGGCATCGGCCCCTTGCCGGGAATCACGACGTTCGGGAGCGCCTGAATACCGCCGTCGAGCAAGAAGCCAATGAGCCAAGCCGGGTGTGAAAGGATGTTCGGCAGAAACGGGATTTTCTGCAGCAGACTGCCGCTGATGAGCTCCTTCATGCCGTTCCGATGGTCGCGCTCGCGAATTCCGGAGACTGGCGTGTCGATCGTAACGACCAGCCCGGCGAACCCGGCGACGCGGGCTCGCTCGATCACCGCCTCGCCGGCGGCGCGACCGCCCAGGAGATAGAGCTGGTAGAGCACGGGTCCGGAGGAGCCGGCCTTCACGTCTTCGAGCTTGTGCCCCGAGATGGTCGAGAGGATGTAGGCCGTGCCGGCCCTGCCGGCTTCCCGCGCGGCAGCCACCTCGCCGCCCGGGTGCATGAGACGGCTGTATCCCACTGGGGCGAGCAAGAAGGGAAGCGCCAGGTCGAAGCCCAACACGCGAGTCCGCAAATCGCATTGCGAAAACGCGACCGCGTGGCGCGGTCGGAACGTCACGTCCTCGAAGGCGCGGCAGTTCTCGCGAAGCGTAACCTCCCCTTCGGCGCCTCCGTCGAGATAGTCGAACACGGCCTGGGGCACTCGGCGACGCGCTAGCGGCAGGAGATCTTCCACGCAGACAACTCGCGGGGACGCGACTTTGCGTGACGCTCTATTTGCCATTGTCTGCCTCGCTTAGGCCAGCTCTCGCAGCTCCGTCTCCGCCTGCTCCAGCCAGAACCGCATCTCCATCTCGCGGTACAACTTCGTCGCGGTGATGAGGTGCTCCTGAGCCTCCTGCCGTTTGTCCGTACGCCGGTAGAGCTTGCCGAGGCCGAGGTGACAGTTGGGCGACGAGGGGGCGCATGCCGAGTTCGCTGGCCACCCCCAGGGCCTCACGGTAGTGGCCTTCGGCCGTCTCGGCGTCGAAGGGATAGCGACAGGAAGCGATCTCGCCCAGGTGGCGGAGGGCCCAAGCCTCGTAGCCG
>JBKPCO010000114.1:0-6383 GCA_046727415.1 Candidatus Methylomirabilota bacterium | reverse complement strand
GCGATCGAGCGCACGCTGGCCGCCATCCAGACGCGGATCGGCGAGGTCATGGCCGATGGTGCCCTACCGGTGTGCATCGGCGGTGACCATTCCGTGACGCTCGGCATTCTGCGCGCGGTCGCGCGCCGCCACGGTCCGGTCGGCCTGGTGCACTTCGACGCCCATCCCGACACCTGGGACGAGTACTTCGGCTCGAAGTACTTTCACGGCACGCCGTTCCGCCGCGCCGTGGAAGAGGGGCTCATCACACCCAAGCGCATGATCCAGGTGGGGATCCGCGGGCCGCTCTACGGCGACGAGGACTTTGCGTTCCACGACCAGCACGGGATCGAGGTGGTCCGCATCGAAGCGGTGAAGGAGCACGGCACCGCCTGGGTGACGGAGCGCTTCAACCGCCTGCGCGGCGGGCCGGTCTATCTGTCGTTCGACATCGACGCGGTCGATCCGGCGTTCGCCCCCGCGACCGGCACACCCGAGGTGGGCGGGCTCACGTCCTACGAGGCGCTCGTGCTGGTGCGGGCACTCGCCGGCCTGAACATCGTCGGCGCCGACGTCGTCGAGGTCTCGCCCCCGTACGACGGCCCCGGGCAGATCACCGCGCTGCTCGCGGCTAATCTAATGTTCGAAATCGTGAGTCTCCTGGCGCTCCAGAGATGACGCGGCTGGCTGGCTTCGCAGCGCTCGTCGTTCTCCTGGGCGTTGCCGGGCTTGCGTCGGCTGCGCCCGCGCCGGTGGCCACCATCGAGCTCGAGGGCGTGATCAGTCCGGTCACGCTGCGCCTCGTCGGCATCGCCATCGACCGCGCCCAGGCCGAGCGCGCCCAGGCGCTCGTCATCCAGCTCGACACGCCCGGCGGGCTCGAGCGCTCGATGCGCGCGATCGTGCAGCGCATGATGAACGCCGAGGTGCCCATCATCGTGTTCGTCGCGCCCACCGGCGCGCGGGCGGCGTCGGCGGGCGTGTTCATCACCATGGCGGCCCACGTCGCCGCGATGGCCCCCGCGACCAACATCGGCGCGGCCTCGCCGGTGGCGATGGGCGGCTCGGCCGACAAGACCATGATGAAGAAGATCGAGAACGACTCGGCCGCGTTCATCCGCACGGTGGCCACGGAGCGCGGCCGCAACGCGGATTGGGCCGAGAAGGCCGTGCGCCAGGCGGTCGCCATCACCGAGCGCGAGGCCGTGAAGCTGAAAGTGATCGATCTGGTGGCCGATTCGATCCCCGACCTGCTTGAGAAGGTCGACGGCCGCACGATCAAGCTGCCGAAGAGCACGGTGACGCTCGCCACGAAGGGCGCCCCGTTGCGTCCGATCGAGATCGGCTTCCGCGACCGGTTCCTGAACGTCATCACCGATCCCAACGTGGCGTACGTGCTCATGATGCTCGGCATGCTCGGCCTTTTCTTCGAGCTGTCGAACCCGGGCGTGATCCTGCCGGGCATCATCGGCGGCATCTGTTTGATCCTGGCGTTCTTTGCCTTCCAGAGCCTGCCCATCAACTACGCGGGGCTGCTCCTGATCCTCTTCGGCATCGTGCTGCTGGTGGCCGAGATCAAGATCGTGAGCCATGGTGTGCTGGCGATCGGCGGCATGATCTCCATGTCGCTCGGCTCGCTGATGCTGTTCGACGCGCCGGAGATCGGCTTCCGCGTGTCCTGGTGGGTGATCGGCCCGACGGTCGCAGCCACGGCCGGGCTCTTTCTGTTCGTGATCGCCGCAGGGGTGCGCGCGCTCGGCCGGCCGCCGTCCACCGGTGCCGAAGGGCTCGTCGGGAAGTACGCCACCGTGCGTGAGCGGCTGGCGCCGGAGGGCCAGGTGGGGGTGGCCGGCGAGATCTGGCGGGCCGTCGCCGACGGTGCGCCGCTCGAGCCCGGCGCGCAGGTGCGGATCGTCGCCGTGGACGGACTGACCCTGCGGGTCGCGAAGACGGAATCAGAGCCGGCGAAGGCGGAAGCCAAGGGAGGCGTGGCGTGATCAACATGGAATCGCTCCTGCTCGTCGTCGTCGCCATCGCGGCGCTCTTCTTCATCGGCTCCTTCGCGCGCATCCTGCGCGAGTACGAGCGCGCGGTCATCTTCCGTCTAGGCCGCAGCACCAAGGCGGTCCTCAATCCGGGCGGTCAGGGCAACGGGCCCGGGCTCGTGTTGCTGGTGCCGCTCATCGACAAGATGGTAAAGGTGAGCATGCAGACCGTCGCGCTCGACGTGGCGCCGCAGGACGTGATCACGCGCGACAACGTGTCGATCAAGGTCAGCGCGGTCATCTACTTCCGGGTCGTCGACCCGGAGCGCGCGGTTATCGCCGTCCAGGACTATCTCTACGCGACCTCGCAGATCGCGCAGACCACGCTGCGGAGCGTGCTGGGCCAGGTGGAGCTCGACGATCTCCTCTCCGCCCGCGACAAGATCAACCAGCAGCTCCAGCGGATCATCGACGAGCACACCGAGCCGTGGGGCATCAAGGTCGCCAATGTCGAGGTGAAGCAGATCGACCTGCCCCAGGACATGCAGCGCGCCATGGCCAAGCAGGCCGAGGCCGAGCGCGAGCGTCGGGCCAAGGTCATCAACGCCGACGGCGAGTTCCAGGCGGCCGCGAAGCTTTCGGAGGCGGCCGAGGTCCTCACGCGGCACCCGATTGCCGTCCAGCTCCGCTATCTGCAGACGATGCGCGAGATCGCCTCGGAGCGGTCGACGACGACCTTCTTCCCGCTGCCGATTGATCTCTTCGGCCCGCTGCTGCAGGCGTTCGGAAAGACCGGAGACGGTCAGAGGTCCTGATGCGCGGCTACGGGTCGGCGACGATGGATTCGGCGACCAGGTTGGTCCCCTGACCCGAGCTCTGCGGCCGAACGACGACACCGGTAACCGTGACTCCCTTGCCGTTGGGGAGCCCCTGGTAGGAGCTCTGATCCACCTGGCTCAGATCCAGAGAGATGCTCGGGCCCCCATCGGTCTGGAGCTGCATCGCATCAGCGGCGATCCACTGGATATAGCCGTGGACTCGAAAGCGCTCCTGGCTGTCTCCCGGGGCCGGGCTGATCGTCAGGCAGAGCAAGAGGCTGAGGACGCAAACTCGCACCCACGTTTGCGCACGTCCTACGACCATATTTCCGTCAACCCTCCCGGGCCGTGCAGACCGCCCATCGCAAGGTTGGCCCGATTCTCCCCGAGAGCGACGCAGCCGGCCTACTGGACTCAGGTCCTGGCATCCTCCGCCAAAAAGGTTCCGAGGCGCCGCCGGCTCGCGCCGGGTAGCTGGGCAGCTGACGGATCGCTGATGTAGAATACGTTTGCCTCGTTCGTGGTTTCGGGGGGTTAGCTCAGGTTTCGGGGGGTTAGCTCAGTTGGGAGAGCGCGGCGTTCGCAACGCCGAGGTCGAGGGTTCGAATCCCTTACCCTCCACCATTACTTTTCTCGAGTAGTTAGCGCGCAGTTTTTCAAACCCGGAGCGCGGAAGAGCCTTTCGTAGCCTTCCGGCACTCGCTTGTGCGGCTCCCTGACCGCGTGAGGCCAGCGGGCCTGTGTAGGAGACGGGCCAGGACGTCTCAGCCCGCTAGCAGAAACTAGGCCTAGGGTCAGACGCCGGCCACCAACGCCTTCATCGCCTGGTTGGCCCTGCGCAGGAGTGCCCGCTGTCGCGGCGTGAGCGTGAGCCTCAACGGCCGCCGACCCAGTCGATGACAGTGTCGGTGCTCTTCACATCGGCGAACAGCCGGTCCATCGTCTGCAGTTCCACCTTATGCGCTTCGCGGGAAACTTCGGCGACGGCATCGCTCACCAGGATCATTCGATAGTTGTGTTCGACTCCGCCGCGCACCGTCGTCGACACGCACACGCACGTCGTCACGCCGGTAACGACGCAGGTGGTGACGCCCATATTGCGCAGGATCGTATCGAGGGGTGTGCTCGGCGCAAAGCCGCCAAAGCCTTTCTTGACGACCAGATGCTCTCCTTCCTGCGGCTTCAACTCGTCGACGATCTGTGCCCCCCACGTTCCTTCCACACAGTGCGTGCGGCGCCCGCTCTCGGGCTCCATCCCAAGACGCCAATAAGGCCACGCGGCGTCCGAATAGTCGGGCTTCATCACGTGCGCAACATACACGACCGGCCTGCCCGCCTCTCGGAAGGCATCTGCGAGCCTCTTAACCTTGGAGATGGTGCCTGTCAGAAACGGCATGTCGATGTTGAATTCGGGATGTTCCCGAGCCTTAATGCCGAAGCTTCCTTCCCGGTGGAGGAAATCATTCTGCATGTCCACGATGATCAGAGCGGAGCGGTCGAACTCAGGTCCCTTCACTGCTGTTCCCATCGATTCCTCCGTGCAATGCGGAAGCCAGACGTCGTCGGTTTTTGACACGTGGCCTGTGCCGTCGAGCAGCACGACATCGACATCCTCAAACCGCGAACCACGACTCGATCGGGGTTTACGACACTGGGATCACCGCTATGCGGAAATCCGACGTCATCGGCGTCGACACGTGGCCTATGCCAGTGGTGTCTTCGAGTAGCACGACGTCACCAGGCTCGAACTCACGGCGTGCCCCGTCGCTGGTCTGCATGGCTCCGCGACCCGCTAGAATAATCGCGAATTGGCGGCGAGGCGCTGGATGAAGTGCCCACTCGCCGGGTCCTTCGGGCTGTTGGATGAAGGTGAGGCTGGTGACTGAACTGGTGCTGATAACAGCAGGGGCGGCACGCCCTTGGCCGCCAAGGCAGACTTCATTTCGACGTCGATATCCTCGAACCGTGACCCGCCATCTTGAGTGGAGACGACCGTTGTGTATCTCACTGTCCCCTCCCGGTAACAAGGTCAAACGTCACAACAACCTAAAGCGGTTGGGAAGGACAGTCAATGGAGCGGCGTAGGGGAGTAGGGAGTCGGAGCCCCGGAGAGCCTGACGCCCCCGTCTCCTGACCAAAACCCGGCGGACCCGGAGCGTAAAACGGGGAGCTGTCGTTGGACCAATCGAACATCCGCGCAGGCGCGAAGGTGTCAGCAACGTGCAGTCGCCACACTAAAGCAGACTATTAAACGGGATCAGCGGGTACCGCCGGAGTGCACGGCACGTCCGGCAGGATCCGACCGTCAGGACGTCGGAATCGCAGCCCGCCGTCGGAGAGTCGATCGACCTGATTCGGGATGACCGGCGCTCAACTAGGCTCGTGAACGACGTCCAATCTCTCAACCACTAAAAACGATCCTCACCGAAGGGCGGCCGCCGAAGACCGCGCGCAAGTACCGCTCGAGCGGCCCGGGCTTCCCCCCCCCGACGTTGAGTTGACTAGGCGACGAACGGCGGGATGGGCGGAATCTCGACCTGTAGCGTCTTGACCTCGCGCACGCCGGGCACCGTACGCGCGACCTCGACCGCGCGCTCGAGGGCCGCGGTCCCCTCCAGCGTCACGACGCCAGCCTGGGCCTCGACGGTGATCCGGTAGCGCCGCGTCTCCGGGTGCGTCGCGAGCGCTACCTGCACGCGTGACGCCAGCGCCCGCGACACGACCATCTGGCGGCCGACTTCGGTCGTGGCCATCTCGGGACGGCGCACCAGCCCCTCGGCGACCCCGACCACGGCCTCGTACTTCAGCTTTTCGGTGTTGACGACCAGCTCGTAGAGCGTGGGATCCGCGATGTCGACTTCATAGAGATACCGCATCCGCCCGGATTTCTCGACGTCGTCGCGGCGCACGAGGTCGGCGGCCGCACGCTGGTTGGGCGTCTCGCCCGTCAGCTCGGTGGTGCGCTTGATCCACTGCTTCACACGAGACTCGAACGGGGCGATGAGCCTGACCCGGAGCACATGCGGGACGCCGCGGAGCAACCACTGGCCGCCGCCGCGCATCAGCACGCAGTTGTCGTCCTCGGCGAACTCGAGGCAGGTGGTTTGCAGCACGGTGATGTGGTGGCGGGTCTCCGTGTCGAAGCGCTCGAAGAGCGTCGGCTTCGACTCGTCGAGGTGGGAAAGCTTCTCCTCCGCGAGCCCGTAGCGGCGCGCGGCGTCGAGAAGCAGCTCCTGATCCACGTAGCGGTACCCGAGCCGCTGCGCCAGCGCCATGCCGATCTCCGGGCCGCCTGCTCCCATCTGAGGCGAAATGTAGATGATGGCCATGGCTCACCCCCGCCGATACTTGTCTCTGAGCGGTGTCGGGGCAGTCGCGATGCGCTTGCCGCCGACGTCGTCTAGGTCGGGATTTCCATTTTGGGCGCCTGGATCAGAGCCCTTATCAGGAATTTCTGATATGACCATGGTCGCTTCCCTCATCGCGCTGCAGAGCGAGACTCCGTGACGCGCACCACTCTGTCCTGCCCATCGGTGAGAGGTCCTACGGGCCGTTCTGGCGGCGTCAGCCCCGTTGATCGCGCCGCTTCCGTAGGCTCACC
>JBKPCO010000113.1:0-4805 GCA_046727415.1 Candidatus Methylomirabilota bacterium | reverse complement strand
CCGATCGCCTCGGCAATCGAGGCCATGGTGCTCGCGGTACCCATGACCGCGCAGGTACCCGCAGTCGTCGCGAGATTCTCCTCGATGCGCTCGATCTCGGCCGCGGTGACACCACCGGCGCGGTATTTCGCCCAGAACCGACGACAGTCCGTGCACGCGCCGAGGCGCTCGCCGCGATAGGCCATCGGCATCATGGGTCCCGCCAGGAGCTGTACGGCCGGCACGTCCGCCGACGCCGCGCCCATGAGCTGAGCCGGCACCGTCTTGTCGCAGCCGCCCACCAGGACCACCGCGTCCATCGGCTGCGCGCGGATCATCTCCTCGACGTCGATGGCCATGAGATTCCTGAACATCATGCTCGTCGGGTTCAGGAATACCTCGCCGAGGGAAATCGTCGGGAAGTCGATCGGCAGCCCGCCGGCCGCGAGCACGCCGCGCTTCACCGCCTCGATCAGCTCCGGGAAGTGCCGGTGGCAGTTGTTGAAGCCGCTGGCCGACTGCGCGATGCCGACCACGGGCCGCGCCAGCATCGCCTTCGAGTAGCCCATCGACGTCGCGAACGAGCGGCGCAGGTAGAGCGCGAAGTCCGGGTCGCCGTAATTGGTGAGCCCCCGCGCGAGTCCGTGGGGCGTGCTCGACGGTGTCATGCGGTGCCCAGCCGGGCGCCAGCAGCCAGCCCCGCGCTCGTGGCGAACGCCCCGGCGGCCACCTTCTGACCTCCGTCGGCGCGCACGCGGGTCACGAGGATCCGGCCATCGGGCGCGGCGACCGTCATGCCCGTATCGTCGACCGCGAGAACCTGTCCGGGCTGACCGGCTGCGCCGCCGTCGAGCTTCTTGGCATCGAGGAGCTGCACGGTCGCTGCGCCGAACGTGGTCCAGGCGCCGGGCTGAGGATCGGCGCCGCGGATGAGGTTCCACGTGGTCTGCAGTGGCTTCTGCCAGTCGACCTGCACGTGCTCCTTCTTGCACCAGCCCTCGTACGTCGCCTTCGACTCGTCCTGGACGATCTTGGGCGCCTTGCCGGACCGCACCAGGTCGACGCCCTCGAGCAGGGCGGCCACGCCGAGCGGGAAGAGCCGGTCGAAGTAGAGGCTGCCGAGCGTGTCGGTGTCGCGGATCTCGACTTCCTTCTGGAGCAGGATCGGTCCGGTATCGAGCCCCTGGTCGGGCCAGAAAATGGTGAGCCCGGTTCGCGTCTCGCCCTGGATGATCGGCCAGTTGATCGAGCTCGGCCCGCGATGGCGCGGGAGCAGCGAGGGATGGTACTGAATCGTGCCGCGCGTCGGCTGGTTCAGCACTTCCTCGGGCACGATGAGCGTGACGTAGGCCATCACGCACAGGTCCGCCTTGAGTCGCCCGAATTCCTCCCATACCTCGGGCTTGTTGCGGAACGACTTCGGCTGATGGACCGGCAGGCCGCGCGCCAGCGCCGCCTCCTTCAGCGGATCGACCCGCCCGCCCTGCGCCGGATCGGGGGCGCAGTAGACGCCGACGACGTTTTCGCCGCGCTCGAGGAGCGCTTCCAGCACGCTCTTACCGAATGCCTGCTGCCCGTGGACGACGATGCGCATGATGTCCTCTCCCGAGGGCTCCTGCTCAGCCCCGGACTATGGTGGCATTGATGTCTACACGATTGCAGGCTCGATGAGCAAGCGCGGGGATTGGAGCGCCCAGTGGAAGTGCGCGCCGCAGGCCGTCGCGGGGCTGGGGCCCCGCCGGCCGAGGCGCGCTTATAGGTAGCGGGGTTAGGCTTCGAGCGAGGATGGATCGATGGAGAAGAGCATGCTCGCGCGCCGCAGGGTGACCGTGGCGTTCTGGTGGTTCATGATCGTCTCGCAGCACCCGGGCGGCACGTTGACGGCGGCCACGCAGGGGCCGTTTGCGACTCAGGCCCAGTGCGATTGGGCTCGGCAGCAGATCGGTGTCACGACGGGCCTGCGCGGAGGGCAGGGAGTCGGCTGGGGTACGACGCAATGCTGGAACGATGCGCCGTAGGGCGGTGCGTCACGGGCCTCACCGGCCGGTAACCAACGTGTCGTGGTAGAGTCAGCCGGAGGGGTGGCCGAGCCCGGTCGAAGGCGTCCGACTCGAAATCGGTTTCAGTCGTCAGCTCGCCGTAGATCGTGTCCGATCATTTCCAGCTAGGTTTCGCGCGTGGTGATTCGCACTGCTCGACGTGGCAGGTGACCGCTCCCAAAAGGGACCGCAAGAAACCTCTGCGTGTGCTCGACGGCTGGCCGCCTTGGATTTCTTTTTGGAGGCGGCCGAAAGGAGGTCGCAATGTCTACTCGTGGAGCGAGTCGATGGGACGAAAACGTGCAGTACTACAACTACACATCAGACACGCTCAGACGGGAGCCATGGAGCGATGAGTACGTCGTCGCGGAGGCGTTTATCTACGACATGAATAAAGAGGAGGTCACGACCGCGATCACAGTCGTGGCGAGCGGACCAGAGATGGACCGGATGCCGCGCGATGAGGCGATCCGTCGTGGCGAAATGGTCTGTGACGAAGCGGTCGCCCAATATCGGGTCCGTCGCGAAGGTGTGCTCATCGTCCCTCAGTTGCCGGCGCCGTCTCCGGCGATGCTGCGCTACGACCTCACGGGCCGTCTAGACGCGAAGGCCGGACGATTCGCCGTGAAGAAGACCGAGGCCCACAAGCTACTCTTGATCGCGGTGCTCGTGGCCGTCGTGCTCGTGCCCCTCATCGCGATCTTGGCATTCATGTGAGAGACGCCAAGGCATACGGCGAAACGCCTGTCATGCCAAGGCTCATTTGAAGGCGTAGTCCGCCCGAGGCAGCCCGCCTACGTGGTGTCACCTGGCACGCTCAGACACACGTTCGCTTCCCGTCTTGTGGCCGCCGGGGTAGACTTGCGGAACTAGCGAGATGCTTGGCGCGGAGGGGTGGCCGAGCCCGGTCGAAGGCGTCCGACTCGAAATCGGATAGGGGCCCAGAAGGTCCCTCGGGGGTTCAAATCCTCTCCCCTCCGCCAAAAATTACTCTCGGTATTCGCCGATCAATTATCCAGAGTCGAGGAGGGGTGACCGAGCGGCCGAAGGTGCGGCACTGGAAATGCCGTGCACGGGTGACCCCTGTGCCCCGGGTTCGAATCCCGGCCCCTCCGCCAGACTGTTCGGCTTGGCCGTGCTAGACGGGGAGTTAGCGGTGCCCTGTAACCCGCAATCCGCTTCAGCGGGGTTGAATTCCTTCTCGAGGGCGGCTCGTGTTGAATGAGCTTCACGGGGTGGCGTTGAAGGTTGGGCCCCACGCAACGGGAATCGTCGAACCCCGCCAGGCCCGGAAGGGAGCAACGGTAAGGCGACCCTCTCGTGTGCCGTGGGAGTACCTGACTGGAGCAGGCTCCGGGGAGAGATCGCAGGACGGGACGTTCGAAGGAGGGTGCACGGTCATTGTATCGGAGCGTGAGATCGGCTTGGACCGAGGGTGGCGAGCGATCGGTACCGGTGGCTCCGCACGTCGAGTCGGCCCATGAGTTATCAAGTTCTCGCCCGGAAGTGGCGGCCGCAGACGTTCGAGGCCGTCGTTGGCCAGGACGCGATCACGCGGACCCTCCGCAACGCGCTGGCCTCCGGACGCATTGCGCACGCCTACCTGTTCGCCGGCCCGCGCGGCATCGGCAAGACGACCACCGCCCGCCTGCTGGCGCGCGCGCTCCTGTGCACGCAGCGGTCCGGCCCCGAGCCGTGTGGCAAGTGCCCGGTGTGCCTCGAGGGCGCCGCCGGGACGCTCGTGGACGTGCTCGAGATCGACGGCGCGTCGAACCGCGGCATCGAGGAGATTCGCACGCTCCGCGAGAACGTGAAGTACGCGCCGGCACGCGGGAAGTACAAGGTCTACATCATCGACGAGGTCCACCAGCTAACCGAGGCCGCGTTCAACGCACTCCTGAAGACCCTGGAAGAGCCGCCGCCGCACATCGTGTTCGTGCTCGCCACGACCGACCCGCGGGAGATTCCCGCGACGGTGCTGTCGCGCGTGCAGCGCTTCGATTTCCGGCCGATCGCGCCCGACACGCTCCGAGTTTCACTCGAGCACATCCTGAACGAGGAGAAGATTCCGTTCGAGCCGGCCGCGTTGCCGGTCATCGTGCGCGCCGCGGAGGGCTCGCTGCGCGATGCGCTGTCGTTACTCGACACGGCCATCGCCTACGGCAGCGGTCGCCTCGAGGCGGAGACCACCGCCACGCTGCTGGGCGCGACGGCGCCGGTCGCGGTGCGCGCGTTCGCGACAGCCATGGTCGGCCACGACACCACGGCGGCGCTCGAGGCGATCGATCGCGCCGCGCGCGAGGGCGAAGATCTCCTCGCGTTCACGCGGGACGTCATCGAGCTCCTGCGCCTCACGCTGGTCCTGAAGGCGGCGCCGAACGCGAAGCCCGCCGATCTGACCCACGCCGAGGGCAACGAGCTGCGCAAGCTCGGCGAAGAGGTGAGCCTCGACGAGATCCTCTATGTCTTGCGCGCGTTCCTCGAGGCTGACGCGATGATGCGCGAATCGCCCCATCCGCGCGTCGAGCTGGAGATCGCCACAGTGCGCGCTGCGCGACGGCCCGTTCCGCAGGCGCTCGACGACGTGCTACGCCGGGTTGAGGAGGCGCAGCGGGAGCTACGGCAGCAGGCCATGGCGCGACCGGCTGCGCCGGCTGCAGCGCCGCAGGCCAGCCTGCTGGGCGTCGAATCGGCGGCCCCGCGCGCCGAGGCCCGGCGGCCGGCTGCGCCCGCGTCGGTCGGCCCGCCGCCCCCACGACCGGCAAGCGTGGCACCGGGCCCCGCGAC
>JBKPCO010000112.1:0-61034 GCA_046727415.1 Candidatus Methylomirabilota bacterium | reverse complement strand
TGATCGACGACGTGCGGCGCCAGGCCGAGTGACGGCTCGTCGAGGAGCAAGAGCCGCGGCATCGCCATGAGCGCCCGCCCGATCGCGACCATCTGCTGCTGGCCGCCGGAGAGCGAGCCGGCGAGCTGCTGCCGCCGCTCGCGCAGGAGCGGGAAGGTCGCGTAGACGCGGTCGAGGCTTCGGGCGCGGAGCTTCCGGGCCGGCCGGGCGTAGCAGCCGATCTCGAGATTTTCCTCGACGGTCATGGCCGGGAAGAGGCGCCGCCCTTCCGGGACGAGCGCGATGCCGAAACGGCAGAGCTCGTGCGGCGCGACCGAGGCGAGATCGCGTCCGTCGAGCTGCATCGTGCCCGACCTGATCGGCAGCAGGCCAGCGATCGCGTCGATGAGCGTGGTCTTGCCGGCGCCGTTGGGCCCGACCACCGTGACGAGCTCGCGGTCGCCGATCCGCAGCGACACGTCCCAGACGGCCACAGCGTCGCCGTGCGCGACCTCGAGGCGCTCGATCTCAAGCATAGGTCTTTCCCAGATACGCGCGGACGACGTCGGGATCGGACATGACCTGCCTCGGCAGACCCTGGGCGATGACCTGCCCGCCGTTCAGGACGACGACGCGGTCGGCCAGGTCGAGCACCGCCCGCATGATGTGCTCGACGAAGATGACCGTCGTCCCGCGGTCCCGGACCTTGCGGACGAGCTGCAACGCGTCGGTCATCTGCGCGGGCGTGAGACCCGAGAGCACCTCGTCCAGCAGGACGAGGCGCGGCTCGGAGGCGAGCGCGCGGGCGAAATCCAGGAACTTGCGCTCCAGGAGATTCAGCTCGTCGGGCAGCGCGTCGGCCCGGGCGGCGAGACCGGTGAAGGCGAGCCACGAGCGCGCCACGCGCCGTCCGGCGTCGCGGCCGAGACCGCCGCCGAACATCGCCGCCAGCGCGACGTTGTCGAGGACGCTCAGCCGGCGAAAGGAACGGGGGATCTGATAGGTCCGGGCCAGACCAAGACTCGCGATGCGGTGAGCCTGGACGCGCGCGATATCCTGACCGTCGAGCGCGATTCGCCCGCCGTCGCTCTGATAGTAGCCGCTCACCACATTGATCAGCGTCGACTTGCCCGAGCCGTTCGGTCCGATGAGGCCGAGGATCTCGCCGGCCCGGACCTCGAGCGTGACGCCGGCGAGAGCCTGAAGGCCGCGAAACGCCTTCTTCACGTCGGCGCAGACGAGCAGTGGGGCGCTCGCTGGTGCGGCGACACCTTCCCGCGGTCCCTCAGCCGCGGCTTGCGCCGGGGCGACAGATGGCTTCGTGGCCGCACGCCGTCCCCACCGGCTCAGCCCGCCGGCGACACCGTCGGGCAGGAAGACGATGACGGCGATCAGGATCGCGCCGATCAGCGCGCGGTTCAGGATCGCGCTGTCGCCGCCGGTGAGGGACTGGGTGAGCGCGGTGACGATGACCGCGCCGATGGCCGGGCCGTACCAGAACCGCGTGCCGCCGAGTGCCGCCATCATGATCGCGTCCACGGCGAGGCCGACCGAGAATGTCTCGGCGACCGTCACGTACGTCACGAACATCGCGTGAATACCGCCGATCAGCCCGGCGATGAAGCAGCTCAACGCGAAGGCGATGAGCTTGTAGCGATACGTGGGAACGCCGAGCACCTCGGCCACGTCCTCGTCGTCGCGGATCGCGAAGAGCCCCATGCCCCAGCGCGAGCGATAGATCGTCAGGGCCGCCACAATGGAGAAGAGCGCGACCAGCAGCGACAGGAGATAGAGCGTCGTCGCCGGCGCGCCGAAGAGCGTGGGGATGGGCACCGCGGCCAGGAACACGCCCGGTCCGCCGTCGATCTTCGTGTTCAGCGCGATCGTCGACAGCACGAACGTGATGGCGAGCGTCAAGAGACCGAAGAGCTCGCCCCGCACGCCGCGGACGCGAAACACCACCGCGGCGATGCCGGTGCCCAGCAGCGCGGCGACGAGCCCGGCCGCCGGCAGGGTCCACAGGAAGGGGACGCCGAGCGTGGCCGCGAGCGTGGCCGTCGTGTAGACGCCCGCGCCGAAGAACGCGGCGTGGCCGAAGCTGAAGTAGCCGGCGTACCCGCTGAGGATGTTCCAGCTCGTGGCCAGCGACACCCAGAAGCAGATCAGGTACAGGAACGTCTCGTAGAAGGCCGGGAGCTTCAGCGCTGGCACCAGGGCCAGCGCGGCCGCGGCCGCCAGGACGAGGCCGAGCGCGGGCGAGAGCCGTAGGCGGCTCACAGCTCGGGGCGCAGCAGCAAGATCAGGATCAGGAGCGTGAACGAGACCAGCGGCGCCCAGCCCGGTGCCGTCACCGCCATCGTCACCGCCTCGCTGGCGGCGATGAAGACCGAGGCGGCGAGCAGGCCGAAGGCGTTGCCGAGCCGGCCAATGATGACGGCGGCGAAGACGACGCCGATCCACGAGTAAATCTGCGATGGCGCCAGCGTGTGGTTGAGCGCGATGAACAACCCCGCCACGGCCGCATAGGCCGTGCTGAGGCCGGCCAAGAGGAGGGCCAGCCGGTGACGATTGACGCCGAACGCGGAGGCCATCGGCCCATCTTGCGCGCTGGCCCGCGCGGCCTTGCCGAGATAGCTCCAGCGAAGCCACGCCCACGTGCCGAGCGCCAAGAGCACCGCGGCGGCGAAGGCGAGCAATCCGGTCAGGCCCACGAAGAGCGGCCCTACGCGGAGGGACACCCGTGTGTACGGCCACTCCAGGCGCCTGAAGTCGGCGGTCCAGATCCACTGGATCAGGCTCTCGAGGATGACCGTGAGCCCGAAGGTGACGATGAGCGAGGTGAGCTCGTTGATCCGGAAGCGCAGGAAGCCGAGCTCCAGCACGATCCCGACGACGAAGAAGCCGGGCGCGATCACCACGAGCGTCAGGATCGGATCGAGCCCCTGCGACGTCGCCAGCTGGTAGGTGAGATACGCGCCGAGAAACGCCAGCGCGAAGTTGGCGAGGTTGATCACGCGCAGGAGGCCCCAGGTGACGCTGAGCCCCAGCCCGAGCAGCGCGTAGAGGCCGCCCGTGAAGAGCCCGGCCAGCAGCGACTGGCCGATCAGGTTCAGGCTTGGCAGTGCGGCGCGCTCCCCTCGCTGCCGGGGCTCGTCACGGCCGGATGAATCACTGAGAGAAGAGCGGCAGCCGCTGGCCGGGCGGCAAGTTCGCGACCGCGTCTTCGAGCGTGCGCGCCTGGCGCCATTCGCTCGCGGGCCGCACGTAACCGCTGGTGCCGACCTGGTCGATACCCCAGTAGATTTCCAGGTTATTGCCGTCGGGGTCCTGGAACTCGACGGCGATCTGGCAGCCGGCGCGCCGGCGCCCTTCGAAGACGATCGGCACGCCGTGCTTGCGGAGCCACGCCCGCGTGCGGAACACTTCGTCGAGCGTCGCCACCTCGAATGCGAAGTGATTCAGGCTGGAGCGCTCGCCTTTCTTCGCGCCGCCGACCAGCGCCACGCCGTGATGATCGGCGTTGCAGCGCATGAAGACCATACCGCCCGGCACCATGCTGTCCGGATAGCGATCGCTGATCGGGAGGCCGAGCACCTCCGTGTAGAAACGCACCGACGCCTCGAGGTCGGTGACGTTGAGCACGACGTGGCCGAGCTTTCTGATCTGGAACTGGAGCGGCGTCTCGTCCGACATCTCGGCGTTTCCTCCGGAAGGGCCGGGCGCTATTGCGTCGCCAGGGTCTGACGACGGCCCTGATGGTACTCGGTCAGCTTGAGGTTGGCGTTCGCGATCGTCTGAGCCTCGGCTGCCACCCGCGCGACGTCTTTCCCTGGGATGACCACGTAGAGCTCGTCTTCACCCAGATCGGTGTAGACGCGGTTGCCGACGCAGCCGGTGGTCGCGATGACTCCCTGGGCGAGCGAGGCGGGGAGCGCCATGCAGGTCGGTCGGCCGAGAAGCGGCGCGGGCGAGGCGATGCCGGCGCGGAGCGCGGCTTCTTGCAAGAGCATCACGCGCCCGGGGCGACCGGCCACGAGGACGACGTCGGGATCGACCGGGATGTCGCCGAGCGGCGCGTACACCACGGCGCCCGGCGCTGTCGGGAGCCTCGGAATTCCCGGCACCTCCTCCATGCGCAGATAGCCGAGATCGACCATGAGCCCGAGCGTCTGCTCGAGCTCCTTAGCGCGCTCCGCCGGCAGCGTGATGTTGTGCGTGTAGCTCCCGATCGGGCAGTTGTGGTGGTCGGCCGGAACCGTGTAGAAGGTCTGGTCGCTCATGGCGAGGCGCCAGAAGCTGCATCCTGACGGCTCGACCCCCGAGAAGCGCGGGACGCCGGGCGGGGGAGCGGGTCGGAACGCGACGGCGACGGGGCGGCGCTGGAGCCCGAGAGCCTCGGAGAGCTGCCGCTCGACAGTGCGATAGTCGGTCATCGTTGGCCTCTGTTCTCAGAGAGGAGTCTTGAGAATGCGTCCGCTGGCTTCCACGAACCACTTCTCGCTGGCGAAGACATTGCCGGCGAGCGTCGACGCCATCCAGTCAGCGGCGAGAATCGGTGGAAAGGGCCCGAGGTTCGCGGCCGGGACGTTGCCGACCGAGTGGCGCGAATCCTGGTAGACGACGAGACGTTTAGGCCCGCCGAGCGTCTTCATCAGACGCTCGGTGTGCTCGAGCGGCGAGAGCTCGTCGAATTCTCCGGCGAGGCACAGGTAGGGCGCGCGGATCTTCTCGGCATGCCCCTCCCAGGTCATCGTCTCGCGGAACTCGTCGAAGCGGGCCTCGTCGGTGATGCCGGACATGTACATGAACCGCATCTTGAAGGTCGGCGACGCTTCCTCGAAGATCGTGTGGAAGCCGGGCTCGTGGCACACGGCCGAGACCGCCACCGCCCGGATGCGCGGCTCGTGGGCGGCCGCGATCGTCCCGAAGAACGAACCGAAGCTATTTCCGGCCATGCCGATTCGATCGGGATCGATCTCGGGGCGGCCCGTCAGCCACTGGACCGCCGCCTTACCGCTGGCCATCCACGCCGGCATGCTGAAGTAGATGCCGAGCACCGGGCTCTCGTACTGACCGGGGCCGTCGAGCGCCAGGACCGCCATGCCGCGTGAGAGCCATCGATCGCCGTACATGGCGACGCCGATCTCCTTGAAGCTATCCATGCCGGGCAACGAGATGACCACGGGAATCCGGCCGCCCCGATAGCCGGGCGGCAGGTGAAACCATGCCGGGAGCTTCGCGCCGCCAGGCAGGGGAATCCATGCCGCCTCCACGTGGTGGTCGGCGAGCTTCGCGTAATTCGTGTAGCACTCGCGCTTCTTGCCGTTGTAGAAACGGTTCTGCTCGTTGTTCGTGTCGATCGGCCACTGCGCGGCGGCCCAGTGCACGCTGGCCATGAAGTAGTTCTCGCGCGCGGTGACCAGGTCCTGATTGCTTTCGGCCGCCTGCGCCCTGGTCTCGCGCCGGCGAGCGACCGCCTCGAACGCGGGCGAGGCGTCGGCGAGCTTGGTGATGCGCTGGCGAATCGCCGCGAAGTCGGCGTTGGCCTCCGGACCGCATGGAACGGAGAGGTAGATGGACCGCGGCTGATCCCAGTCCATCCCGACCGCGCGAATCGTGTTGTCGAGCAGCCAGCGCTGCTCAGTCCAGCGCCGTGTCAACGGACCGCCGTCGTCCGTCATGACCTCGCCTCCTCGGGAGTGTGCGACCGACCATCGGGACTATACTGCGGGCCGCGCACTCTAGCCAGCGAGCGACATCGACGGAGCGGGCGCGTCGGAGGGGACGCCCCGCGCCCCCTCCGACGAAGCCAAACCGAAGTTATCCGGCCTGAGGCGGAAGAGGCGGATTCGGCGGCGTCACGCCGCTCGGAATCCAGACCCAGTAGTACTGCGTGGATTGGCCGTCACCGTAGAGCTGCCAGCGCCCCTCGGGGTAGGTGACCACCTGGTTCGATCTCGCCACGACGCCCGTCGGGCGAGGCGGCGGCATCGGCGTACTCGTCAGGCTCGCGCCCGTCGGGATCCATACCCAGTAATACGGCATGGTCCTGCCGTCGCCATAGAGCTGCCAGCGTCCTTCCTGGTACATGACGCGATCGGTCTGGCCCGATACTGTGGGCGGTGGCGGCGCTGTCGGTGTCGCGCCCTGGCTCATCACCACCGGACCGCTGGGCGGAGCCGTGACGACCGTCGAGCCCTTGTCGCGATCGACCTCTCTGACCTCTTTGGTCCTCCACACGCAGCCGCCAAGTGCTGCAATAAGCAGCGGCGTCGTCAGCACGAGCATCGTTTTGCTAAAGCGACTCCTCATCTCATGTCCCCCTTTTCGATTCATGTCCACCCTCGAAACTGCTCGCACCCTCGATGGGCAGCTTTCGTGCCAGCGAAGGGGCCGCGCGTCGTGCACGGGCGAGATCTCCGGATTTCGGGAACTTGGCGCAGTAGCCGGCCCCCTCCTGCGTTCAACGAGGTCGGAATGCACGGATCAAGGTAGGAACTACACGGACGTTCTTGCCCGGTGCCTTGCTTTCGTCCGGCGCACGCCGCGGCTTCGCGCTACCATCCGCCTTACCATCGGGAACAAGGAGGCCTCAATGCTCGCGATCTGGGTGAAGGTGAAGGTGAAGCCGGACCAGAAGAAGCGGTTTCTCGAGGCGATCGAGGTGGACGCGCTCGGCTCCGAACGGGACGAGCCCGGCTGCCTCCGGTTCAACGTCCTGCAGGACGAGCAGGACGAAAACACGTACTACTTCTACGAGGTGTACAAGGACCAGGCGGCGCTCGAGGCGCATCGCGCCGCTCCGCACTACGCTGTCTGGCGCGCCGCCGCCGACTCGCTGGATGGGCCGACTCAGGCCACGCGCTGCAAGCCCGTGTTCCCCGCCAACCGTCCCTACTGGGGCAAGGCCTAAGCCCGGGCCGACGGTCAGAACGGCGGCGCCCGAGCTGATCCGAGCCGTCCGTCGGCTGTCCGCCGGGCGTCGCCGGTGTCATCGTTCGATCACCAGTCGGTGACTGCCTGGTTGCTGACGCGTTGTCCGATCACTGTTTCACTCCCGAGTCCGGCGTGGCGCAGCTCTTGCTAGCCTTGGCGCCGATGCTCGCCGACCGTCTGCTGGGACTGTTCTCATCCGACCTGGCCATTGACCTGGGTACCGCCAACACGCTCGTCTTCGTACGGGGTCGGGGCATCGTGATCAACGAGCCATCGATCATCGCGATCCGGAAAACCGACAACGCCGTGATCGGGGTGGGGCACGAGGCCAAAGCGATGCTCGGCCGCACCCCCGAGAACATCATGGCGCTCCGTCCCCTGAAGGACGGGGTGATCGCCGACTTCGAGGTCACCGAGCGGATGCTCCAGTACTTCATCGAGTCCGCCCGGAAGATCTCGACCGGACGCAGTCACGCCTGGTTTCTCGACCGCCCGCGGGTGGTCGTCGGCGTGCCGTCGGGGATCACCCAGGTGGAGAAGCGGGCGGTGCGCGATGCGGCGCTGCAGACCGGCGCGCGCGACGTCTACCTGATCGAGGAGCCGACGGCGGCGGCGATCGGCGCGGGACTGCCGATCCACGAGCCGGGTGGACATCTGATCGTCGACATCGGCGGCGGTACGACCGAGGTCGCCGTCATCTCGATGTCGGGCACGGTCTACTGCAACTCGGTGCGGATCGCCGGCGACGAGATGGACGAGGCGATCATCCAGCACATTCGAAAGCAGTACCGGCTGCTGGTGGGCGAACGGCGGGCCGAGGAGATCAAGATCGCGCTCGGCTCGGCGCATCCGGATGCCATCGAGCGCTGCTCGATCGAGGTCAAGGGGCGCGATCTGGTTGACGGCGTGCCGAAGACGCTCATCGTGACCGACGAGGAAATCCGTGAGTCGCTGCGCGAGCCCATCATGACCATCGTGGAGACGGTCCGCACCTGTCTCGAGCGGACTCCGCCCGAGCTCGCGGCCGATATCATCGAGAAGGGTGTGGTGCTGACGGGCGGCGGCGCGCTCCTGCGGGGAATTGCCTGGCTCCTGCAGCAAGTGACCAAGCTGCCGGTGCGCGTCGCGGACGACCCGCTGAGCTGTGCCGCGCTCGGGGCGGGCAAGCTCCTCGACGACCTGGAGCTACTGAAGAAAGTCGCGATTCCGCCGTGAACCCGGGGCGCTATTCCTCCCGCGCTTTGACGGTTGTCCCGGCGGGCACTTCGCCGCTGACGCAAACGCGGTAGCCGTCGAGGTCGCAAAGCTCGAACTCCACGAGACCATACGCCATCCGCTCCGGACCGCGCATCAGCGGCGCCTTCTTTCCGGCTGCAGCAGCCACTTCGAGGATCGCGGTTCCGCTGACCCGAAGGTAAATCGACCAGCGAAACTCCGGATCAGCCCGGCGCGGCGGCGAGCCCGGGCCGTCGGTCTCGTCGGCGCACTGGAGCATGATTTCCGCGTCGTCTCGTCGCAGTATCGCGAACGAATACGGCGGGCTCTTCGGGAAGGGATTGGCCCCGAAGCCGAGCACATCGGCGTACCACCGTAGGCTCGTCTCCACGTTGGCGACCTGCAGCACCGGCACCGCGCGCTGATACGAAGCCATCGTCATAGTCCAAGTCTCATGGAGTGTGCTCTGAGACCTTGAATGGGACCGGCGACGGAAGCGGATTTCCGGAAAAATGCGCGTTCAGATTGGCGAGAAGCAACGCGGTCGCGGCCGTGCGCGATTCCGGTGCCCGCCCGGCTACGTGCGGCGTGACAATCACGTTGTCGAATTGTAGAAGCTCCGGAAGCTTCGGCGGCACGTCCGGTTCGCCCTCGACGACATCCAGACCCGCCCCGGCAATGCGCTTCGATCGCAGAGCATCGATCAGCGCCACGGTATCCACAACCGTCCCGCGTCCGATGTTGACGAGATACCCGCTGGAACCGAGGGCCGTTAGAACGTCCGCGTTGACGAGATGGCGCGTCCCCGCGCCGCCGGGCGCGGCGGCAATCAGGAAATCGGCCCACATCGCGAGCTCGATCAGACTGTCAAAATATCGATAGGGAGAGCCGCTGACGGGTTTCCGGTTGTGATAGCCCACCTCCATGTCGAAGCTACGCGCGGCGCGGTGCGCAATCCTGCTCCCGATCTTACCCAGGCCGAGAACACCCAGGCGCTTGCCGGAAATGGTCGGGGTGTCGACATGCCACTGGTCTTGCCATCCACCGGCACGGACGAGGCGGTCGGCCTGAAGCAGGTGCCGGGTGGTTGCCATCAACAGCATCATGGCGGAGTCGGCGACAGCGGATGCGTTCGCGTCGGGACAATTGGCGACGGCGATGCCTCGACTCCGGGCTGTGTCGAGATCGATGGCCTCATAGCCGGCGCCGACGGCGCAGACGATCTCGAGATTCGGAAGCAATGCCATCTCGTCGCCGCTGAGGCCGCCACGGCCGTTGGTCAGAACAACCCTGACGGTAGCGCGGCCGTCGCGAAGGGCGTCTATCCGGCTCGCGTACCTCGTCCCCTCGCGAACGGCGTAGCCGGCTGCGGTCAGTGCGGCTATCCGTTCAGGAGTGAGCCGCACGAGAGCCAGGACATCAGTGCTCATGACCGCTGCCAACTGGGCGTCGGGCCTGCCGAGGCCGGAAACTTCTAGTCCACTCCGAAGTCGTAGATCTGGCCGGTGGTGCCCTGGGTGCCGTAGGTGAGGACGAAGCCGTACTCGCCCGGCTTCAGCGGCTCCCTGGGAGTCAGACGGTAGTAGCCGCGCGCGTCCTTCTCGGCGGGCTCCAGGTCGACCCGGTCCTCGCTGCGCACGCCGTACTTGATCGAGCCGCCGCCGTAGGGCGCGTACGAGCCGCTCGAGATCTTGAGGTTCCGGTCGTCGTGGTCGCTGCCCGGCTTGAGCCGCACCAGCGGCGCGTCGTTCGCGGACCACGCGCTGTAGAAGGTGGGCTTCTTGTCCGTGATCCGATACTGCGCCTTTCGGCCCCTGAGAACCAGCTCACTCTTGGAATCGAAGAAGCCGGTGCTGAACTCGATGGACCCGACGGCGGCGGTGAGCTCTACGGCCTTGCCGCCGGAGAGGTACGAGATGGTCTGCCGGGCGGCCCCCGGGGTGGCCGCGGCCGTGGGGGGTGGCGCCGGCTGCTGCGCCGGCGCGGCCGCGGTGCCCGAGTGGCTCACCATGGCCTCGATGATCTGATCGGAAAGCCCCGCGTTCTTGAGGGCGATGAGCCCCTTGGTGCTGGTGTCGAACTTGGTCGCGCTCGAGCGGATCTTCGCGAGGATCAGCGAATCGGACAGCCCGGCCTTCTTCATCGAGATGACCGAATCGTTCGTGAGCACGTCCTGCGCGGTGAGCGACGTCGCGCTGAGCAGGGTGAGTGCCGCCACCACCAGCACGAGTGTGAGCCTAAGTCTTGCCGTGATGCGCATCATCGTACCCTCCCGATTGATGACCGAGGCCTGCGCTTCCGCTGTGGAATTTTTATAGATTCCCCTCGGCGCCCCTGTCAAGAAAATGCGCGCCGCCCGGCCGGGGCATCATGCCTTGACCCGGCGCCCTGGCGCGTGATACCCGTCCAGCACGCCCGGACAGGCGTGCGACGACCGCTCTCGTGATTGGAGGACGCGCGATGCTGGAGCTCTTGGTTCGCGGAGGCGATGTGGTGACGCCGCAGGGCGTCGGTAAGTGGGACGTGGGCATCGAGGGGGAGCGCATCGTCGCCCTCGCGTTGCCCGAGCAGAAGCTCGAGGCCACGCGAGTCATCGACGCGAGCGGCAAGATCGTCGTGCCCGGCGGCGTCGAGCCGCACACGCACCTTGCCCACTTCATCTCGATGCATCCGGAAGAAAATCTCCACACGCTCGGCCCTGAAGAAGACACGCGCGGGATGGTTTTCGGCGGGACGACCACGCACGTCGACTTCTGCTTCGTGCGGCCCGGGACCGACATCGAGCAGGCGATCGAGAGCCGGTCGGCGCGCTGGAAGGGGAATTCCTACGCGGATTATTCCTTCCACGTCGCGCTCCAGGGGCAGCTGCCCCTCCGGGTCTTCGACCAGATCCCCGAGACGATCCAGGGCGGCTTCCCGAGCTTCAAGGTGTTCACGGTCGAGGTGCTACCGCCACACCCCAAACGGAATCCGTACCGGCTGGACTACGGCCGCATCCAGCTGGCCATGGAGAAGGCGGCCCCGCATGGCGGCATCATGGCCGTCCACGCCGAAGACAACGACATCGTCCAGTTCATGTACGAGAAGTTCCGCGAGGAGAAGCAGACGGACGGCTGGCTCCTGCCGCTGGTGCACAACAAGCTCTCCGAGCAGCTCGCGTTCCGTCGCACGATCCAGCTCGCGGCGTACACCGGCGCTGGCGTCTACTTCGTCCACACATCCGCGCGCGAGGGCGTCGACGCCGTCGCCGAGGCGCGGGCCGGGGGCTACCCGATCTACGCCGAGACGCTCCATCACTACACGTGCTTCACCGCCGAGGACTACCGCACGCCGCGCGGCTTCTGCTACCACACGTATCCGTCGCTGAAATATCCCGAAGACCAGAAGGCGCTCTGGAACGGGCTCGTGCGCGACGGCATCTCGACGACGGCCACCGATGAATTCCCGACCTCGCTCGAGCTGAAGCTGCGCGGGCAGGATCTGGAGAACGTCACCGGCGGCAACCTCGGCGCCGAGGCGCGGATGGGGATCGTCTACTCGGAGGGCGTGGTGAAGCGGGGAATGTCGCTCGAGCGGTTCGCCGAGGTGACGTCCACGAACGCCGCGCGCATCCTCGGGCTCTACCCGAGGAAGGGCGCGCTCGCGCCCGGCAGCGACGCCGACATCGCCATCGTCGATCCCAGCATCCGGAAGACGCTCACGAAGGACGACTTCCACGTGAGCGACTACAGCCCGTGGGAAGGGTGGTCGATCCAGGGCTGGCCGGTGACGACGATCCTGCGCGGCCGCGTGGTCGTGGAGAATCGGCGCATGGTCAGCGATCGACGCGACGGCAAGCTGGTGCCGCGGAAGATCTCGCCTGAGATACTTCGCCGCGCGGCGTGCTGAGACTCTCGAGGGGGGACGGTGAGTGACCTGACGACCGATCACGTGGCGGCGCTCGCGGCGGCGCTCGGGCTGCAGGTCGCCTCCGACGATCTCGTCGAGGTCACCCACCGCCTCAACGCGCTCATCGAGGTCCTGGAGCCCCTCGCCGCCTTGCAGCTCGAGACGGTCGAGCCGACTCCCGGTCTCGCCGACGGGCCGCCCGCTTCGTGATGGCTGACCGCACCGATCTCGCCTTTTTCGGGGCCCGTCAGCTCGCCGGGCTCGTGCGCGATCGGAAGGTGTCGCCGGTCGAGCTGACACAGCTCTATCTCGAGCGAATCGAGCGCCTCGACGGGCGTCTCCGGGCCTACATCACGGTGCTGCCGGAGGCGGCACTGGCGTCGGCGCGGCGGGCGGAGGCGTCCGTGATGCGGGGCGAAACGCTTCCGGCGCTTCACGGCATTCCCTACGCGGTCAAAGACCAGTTCGATACCGCCGGCGTGCGCACGACGTCCGGCTCGCGGATTCTGGAGGACAACGTGCCAACCGCCGACGCGACGACGATCGCGAGGCTGAACTCGGCCGGCGGCATCCTGCTCGGGAAGCTGAACCTCACCGAATTCGCGCTCGGCGGCACGCAGCAGTTTCCGTTCGGTCAGCCACGCAACCCGTGGAATACGGATCACGACCCGGGCGGCTCCTCGTCGGGCTCGGGTATCGCAGTCGCCGCAGCGCTCTGCGCCGTGTCGCTCGGTGAAGACACGGGCGGCTCCGTGCGATCGCCGGCGTCCTTCTGCGGCGTCGTCGGCCTACGGCCGACGTGGGGCCGGGTGTCGCGGCACGGCTCGTTCCCGCTGAGCTGGTCGATGGACACTCCGGGACCGCTCGGCCGCACCGTCGAGGACGCCGCGTTGCTCCTCCAGGCGATCGCCGGCTACGACCCGAACGACCCGTTGACGAGCCACGCGCCGGTGCCGGACTACGGGCGCGCGCTCGGCGATAGCGTCCGCGGGCTGCGTGTCGGGATCATCCGCGAGCTCACCTTCGGGGCGGACACCGAGCCGGAAGTGCGGGATGCCGTCGTCGCCGCGGCGCGCAAGCTGGAGGGGCTCGGCGCCGCCACCGAGGAGGTCTCGCTCCGCCTGGTCCCGCTGGCCGGGGCGATCTTCATGGCGCTGGCCGACGCCGACGGCGCCGGCGTGCACCACCGCTGGCTCCGCACGCGCGCGGCCGACTACGACCACGGCACCCGGCGGCGGCTCCTCACGGCGAGCCTCATCCCGTCCGTGATCCAGCAGCGCGCGGCGCGGGCGCGCGCGCTGCTCCGCGCCGAGATGCTCGACCTGCTCGCGCGCCACGATGTGCTGTTGTGCCCGACCGCGCACCAGGCCGCGCCGCCCATCGCGGCCGCGCGCGCGGCGATCGCCACGCGCCACGAGGCCGCGGGGCGGTTCTTCACGCGCCGCTCCTACGTCACGCCGGCCGCCCTGGCTGGAACGCCCGCCATCGCCGTTCCATGTGGCTTCACGCGCTCGGGGCTGCCGATCAGCGTGCAGCTCATCGCGCGGCGCTTCGATGAGGCCACGCTGCTGCGGGTGGCGCACGCGTATGAGCAGGCCACGGACTGGTCGAAGCGACGTCCGCCGGATACCGCCTGAGCTGGCGAGCTCCCTTCGGCCCTGCTCAGATTGCCGCGGGCAACTCGACGATGAACGCCGCCCCGCCCTCGGGCCGATTGGTGGCGTGAAGGGTGCCCCGATGCTGTTCGACGATGGAGTACGAGACCCAGAGCCCGAGGCCGGTGCCTTCGCCGGGTGCCTTCGTCGTGGTGAACGCGTCGAAGATTCGCGGGAGCACGTTCGGATGAATGCCGGGCCCGGAGTCGAGCACCTCCAGACGAACGTCCGACCCGCCGGTCTCCGACAGGCGCACGGTGATAACCTTCTCACCCTTGTGCTGGGCCATCGCCTGGTGCGCGTTCTGGACGAGGTTGAGGATGACCTGCTGGATCTGGCCCTCGTCGGCCAGCACCGGCCGCACGTCCTCGAACTCGGTGACCACCTTGACGCCGTCGCGATGCAGCTGATGACCTTTGAGCTCGAGCACCCACTGGATCTGGTCCTGGAGCCGGCAGGCGCGGCGCTCGGTCTCGGTCCGCGACGTGTACCTGAGGAGGTTCTGGAGCATCTGCGCCGCGCGTGACGTCTCCTGGACGATGATGTGCAGCCGCTCGCGGCTCTTGACCGGATCGTCCGAGCCCATGAGCAGGAGCTCGGCCTGGCCGAGGATGGCCGTCAGGCGATTGCGCGTTTCGTGTGCGAGGCCCGCTGCCAGCTTGCCGACTGTCGAGAGCTTCTCGCCCTCGATGAGCTGCGCCTCGGCCGACTTGAGGTCCTCGAGCTGTCGCCGCGTCGCCGAGTAGAGCTGAGCGTTCTGCAGCGCCAGGCCGATCTGGTTCGCGCACGCCTCGACGAGGGCGATCTCACCCTCGACGAACGCCTCGCGCGTCCGGCGGCCGAGCGACAGCGCGCCGAGGATGCGCCCGCGGCTGCTGATCGGCACGCACACGAAAGCGTGAATGCCTTCCTGCGTGACGGCGGCCCGGGCGGCCGGCAGCAGATCGGCCGACTCGCTGACGTGCGCCCAGTGCAGGGTCTTCCCGGTCGCCGCGACCCCGCCGATTAGGCCCTGGCCGATCGGCAGCACGGCGTTGATCTCGCGCAGGCGCGGGCGCAGGCCTCGATCGCCGCGCAGGTGCAGGGTCTTGCCGTCCGCCGACAGCAAGTGGAGGCTCGAGATCTCGTGACCCGTGACGTGCGTGAGCGCGTCGAGGGCGATGCGGAGTACCTCGTCGACGTCGAGCGTCGCGCTGATGGCCTCGCCGATGCGGTGCAGGATCCGGACGTGAGGCTCCACGTCGACCGTCGGCGCGTCCGCGGCGCGGCGAACCAGCTCGCCGATCTGCCGCAGCCGCTCGTCGTCGCGATCCTCGAAGTTGAACGCGTACCCGTCGGCGTCGGCGCGCACGAGCACCGAAGGCACGTCGAGCCGGGTGTCGCTGTCCGGAAGCGTGATCGACAGGGTCGTCGCGCCCCCGGAGTGGCGGGCGCCCTTCGCCTGCACCTTGATGCCCGAGGCGCTGAGGTTGATCGAGGTCGATTCCCACTGCGCTCCGTTCTTCTCGCGAACGCGAACCGGCAGCTCGACCACCGCTCGCGGCGCCCGCCGGCGCTCGCTCGGTGCCTCGACCTTGCGGCCCGGATCGTCGGGCTTCGGCTCGAAACACGCCAGCGCCTCCTGGAGACGCCGGAGGGCGACCGGCTTTCCGATGAAATCGAAGGCGCCGGCCCGCAGGCACTCCTGAGCTTGGCTCTCGGTCGCCCGACCCGAGATTACGAGAATCGGTACGCGCAGGTCGCGAACCGTGGCGTGCTGGAGGAAGTCGAGGCCGCTCATTCCCGGCAGGCACACGTCCAGGAGAACCGCATCCGGCTTCTCCGCGCTGAGCGTGTCGAGCGCCGTCTCAGCGTTATGCGTGATGACCGGCTCGTGGCCGATCTCCTGGAGGAACTCTCCGAAGACCTCGCAGACCGCTTGATCGTCGTCGATGACCAGTACGCGCATAGGTGGCGCCCGCGTTGCGGGCTACCTTGTTTCCAGCAATCGGCGTACCAGGGGTAAATGGTGCTAAAGCGGCTGAAATTACTGCCTATTTGGCCGAGACGGAATGGCTAACTGGATGATCCGTCGTCAGGACCTGGGGAGTTCCTGGCCAGCCAGGCCGGAACCACGTCAGGTGAGAAAAACCGTCAGAAATGCGTCGGGCGTAGGCCGAGCGTTAGGGCGATCTTGTAGTACGACGCGAGGAAGCCTTCCCACCATTCCTGCCGTTCGCCGCCCCGGGACACCTCGACGAAGAGGCGCAGGCTCTCGTCTTGCCACTGCTGGATCGTGGCGAGGTTTCCGGGATCGTCGTCGATGAGCGCCTTGACGAGCGCCCTGCCGTAGCTGATATGCCGGGTCTCGTCGCGAATGCGCGCCCGGTGGTTCACGGCCGAGAGCACGTCGCCCCGAGCCTCGGCGCCGTCGGCCAGAACTGTGAAAGTGCCGGGGCCGGCGGCGCCCTCTGCGACAAAGTTGCCCTTCACGAGGATCTCGATCGAGTCCTCGAGCTCGAGCAGGTGGCGGAAGAAGCGGCACGTGGTTCCCGGCGCCTCCCAGGCGGCCAGCCAGTCGCGCTCGGGAATGCCTGCGCGCTCGAAGACCTCCCGGTCCATCTCCAGGTGCCGCTGCTCGTCGGCCAGCTGGAACAGCGCACACTTCTTCAGCTCGTCGAACGGCGCATTGGCCGCGGCGGTCGCGACGTAGTGGGTGGCCGACAGCTCGGAGTAGTAGTTGTTGGCGAACTGGTCGACCGCGCGCTCGAGGTACTGCGGGCTCACGGTCCGGTAGCTCAACGCTTCCGGCGAGATGGTGGCGCGCTCGGCGAGGTAACGCTCGCGCTCGCGGGCCTGCAGCGCGACGTACCGTTCCCAGGTCAGGTTGGCCGGGTCGCTGAAGCGGCCCGGGTCCTTGAGGACGAGTCGCTTGCGCGCCATCGCCGGCCAGTCGTTACGCGCCCGGTCCGCGCTCCATCGAGTACGGCTGCCAGCGCACGAGCTGGCTCTTCTCGAGCACGGCCGGATTCACGCAGCTCCGCGGCCAGCGCCCGTTCAGCACCAGCGCGATCTCCTGACCGACCCGCCGCTTGCGGACCGGATCGAAGCGCGCCGAGGCCGATGCGGCGTGAGGCGTGAGGATGACGTTCTCCATCTTGAGCAGGGGATTGTTCGGGTCCGGCGGCTCCTGCTCGAATACGTCCAGGCCGGCGGCGGCGATCCAGCCTTCCTTCAGCGCCTTGATCAGCGACGGCTCGTGGGTCGTCGGCCCGCGGCCAGTGCTGATGAAGAGCGCCTCCGGCTTCATCAGCCGGAAGTGATGCTCCTTCAGCATATGCTGGGCCTCAGGCGTCGCCGGGGCATGCATCGAGACGATGTCCGAACGCTGCAGCAGCTCGGTCAGGTTCACCGGCTCGACGCCGTACTGGCTCATCACCAGCTCCTCGACGAACGGATCGTAGGCGAGGATGTGCACGCCGAACGCCCGCGCCCGCACCGCGACAGCCCTGGCGACGTGGCCGAAGGCGATCAGACCCAGGGTCTGGCCCATGAGTCGCGGGAACTGCGACAGGAGCGGCCGGCCCTCGGCCCAGCGGTTCTCGCGGACCATCCGGTCCATCGTGGTGAGCCGGCGGTAGGTGGCGAGGATCAGCATCATCGCGTGGTCGGCGACTTCCTCGATGAACGTGTCCGGAACGTTCGTCACCGGAATGCCGCGGGCGGTGGCGGCGGCGACGTCGACCGAGTCGACGCCCACGCTGCCGAGCGCGATCACCTTGCACTTCGGGAGCCCGTCGATGATCGTCTTGGTGATGCGACGGCCCTTGGCGTAGAGCGCGTCGGCGTCGCGTCCTTCCTTCGCGAAGTCCTCGTCGGTCTTCGCCGCGATCTCGACGATCTCCGCGTCGATCGGGGCCAGGGCTTCCATCTCCAGCTTGTAGCCCGCGCCCGGAACAGTGAAGCTCACGCCACTCGGTGTGATGATCTTGAACTTGGCCACGCTCGTCCTCCTTGGGTCTCGCGCACCCGCCGTTCGGCTGCCGCATTGTCGCATAGGATGCTCCGCTGCACACGCCGCGGGCGGTGACTGCCCCGGGCCCCGTAGCTTGCACGCTTTCCGGCTTTTGCCCTAGTATTCGCCCCAGCCGTCTGGGACTCACTTTCGCGATTCGAACCCTCCGGGGAGGGACTCTCGCATGATGAAGCGAATCGTCGCCGTCGCTGTCGCCGCGCTCGCCATGACCACCGCCCTGGCGCACGCCCAGGAGGTGAAGGTCGGCGTCAACCTGCCGTACACCGGTATCGGCGCCGAGTTCGCCCAACTGGTCGACCGCGGCATGGAGCTCTATCTAAAGCTCAACGCCGACAAGGTAAAGCCGTACAAGATCACGCTGATCAAGCGAGACGTGAAGGACCCGAGCGGCGCCAACGCCAAGATCGCCGTCCAGGAGCTCCTCACCCAGGACAACGTCGACATCCTGGCCGGCTGGATCTATTCCCCGAACGCGATCGCGTCCGCTCCGATCGTGACCGCCGGCAAGAAGCTGGCGGTCATCATGAACGCGGGCACCGCGCACATCACCAACCTGTCGCCCTACTACGTCCGCACCTCGTTCAGCATGTGGCACGCCGGCTACGCGCTCGGCGAGGCGTCGGCCAAGATTCTGAACGCCAAGACCGCCGTCGTCGGCTACACGGACTTTCCGCCCGGCAAGGACAGCCTTGCCGCGTTCAAGCGGAGCTTCGAGGCGGCCGGCGGCAAGGTGGTCGACGAGATCCCGATGGGCGGCGCCGGCGCCGTACCCGACTTCACGCCGTTCTTCCAGCGCGCCAAGGATATGAAGCCGGACGTGTTCTTCGTCTTCGTCCCGGCCGGCGACCACGCCGCCGCGGTCGTCAAGACCTACGCGGCGCTCGGCATGCGCGCAGCCGGCATCCGGCTGATCGGCCCGGGTGACATCACGCAGGATACGAAGCTCCAGGCGATGGGCTCGGCGGCGGTCGGCCTCATCACCATGCACCACTACCACGCCGACCTCGACAATCCGGAGAACACACGCTTCGTCGAGGCGTGGAAGAAGGAGTACGGCGCCAGCACGACGCCCGACTTCATGGCGGTCGGCGGCTACGACGGCATGGCCGCGATCGTCCACGTCGTCCACGCGCTCAGGGGCAAGATCGAGACCGACGCGGCACTGGGGGCGCTCAAGGGCTGGAAGTTCGCGAGCCCGCGCGGCCCGATCATGATCGATCCGGTCACCCGCGATATTGTGATGAACGAGTACCTGTCCGAGGCGGTCATGAAGGACGGGCGCGTGTTCCAGAAGGTCATCGGAAAGATCGACGGGGTCAAGGACGCCTGCAAGGAGCAGAAGATCGGGCCGTGCGCGGCTAGTCCTAAATAGATGGGGGGCTCCGGGCGCCCCCCAAGCCCCCCATCGCTCGGAGGCGCCCCGGCGGAGCCGGGGCGCCCCTCGGCGACGCGATCCGGTCAAGGGGGCTCCGGGCGCTCCCCAAGCCCCCGATTGGCGCTGCTCGTTTCGTGATCTTCGGCGTCGATGTCGCCAGCATGCTCCTGGGCGGCGTCGCCGCCGGCATGGTGCTGTTCATCGTCTCGGTCGGCCTGTCGGTCACGATGGGCCTGATGGGCTTCGTCAATCTCGCGCACGGCGGCTTTGCCATGCTCGGCGGCTACGTGATCGCGGGGGTGATGAAGCACTGGGGCGTCGGTTTCGTACCCGCCCTGATCGTCGGGTTCGCCGTCACCGCCGTCGCGAGCGCGGTGCTGGAGCGCCTCCTCTACGCGCGGCTCTACCGGGCGGCCGAGCTCGACCAGGTGCTCTTTACCATCGGCCTCGTGTTCATGATGATCGCGTCGGTCACGCTCCTGGTTGGGCCCGAGAACCAGCCGCTCAGGCTGCCGGCGATGCTGCAGGGCCAGATCAACCTGGGCTTCGTCCAGTACCGCACCTACAGCGTCGTGCTGATCATGGTCGGCGCCGCCATCGCCGGCAGCCTCTGGCTCGGCTTCGAGCGCACGTTGATCGGTGCTCAGATCCGCGCCGCGGTCGACAACCGGCGCATGGCCGAGTCGCTCGGGATCAACATCGCGCGCCTGTTCACGCTCACCTTCGCGTTCGGCAGCGGCATGGCGGCGTTGGGCGGCGGGCTCGGCGCCGAATTCCTCGGCCTCGACCCGCAATACGCGCTGAAGTACCTCGTCTACTTCCTGATCGTCGTGGCGGTGGGCGGCCTGGGTCGGGTGAGCGGCGTGTTCTGGGCGGCGCTCCTGATCGGCGTACTCGACTTCACGCTCAAGAAGTACGTGCCCCAGGGCGGCACCGCGTTCATCTACGCGCTCACGATCCTCCTGCTCCTCTGGCGCCCGCACGGCCTGTTCGGCGCTCGGTCGGCATGACGCCACCGTCGAGCGGTTGGGCCGAGCACGCGGCCGCGCAAGCGCTGGCCGAGCGTCACCGCCTCCGAGCGTGGGAGCCGATCCCGTGGCTGCTCGCGCTGGCCTTCTACTTTGCCTTTCCGAAGTATCTTGGCTTCGGCACCGAGGTGCTGGTCACGATCCTCTTCGCGCTCTCGCTCGACCTGGTCCTCGGCTACGCCGGTATCGTGACCCTCGGTCACGCCGCGTTCTTCGGCGCCGGCGCCTACGCGGTGGGCATGCTGGCCAAGCATGGGATCTGGAACGAGCCGATCACCGGGCTGATCCTCGCGGCGCTGGCGGCTGCGCTCGTCGGCCTGGGCTCGGGCGTCGTGCTCCTGCGCACGCAGGGGCTGACACTACTGATGCTCACCCTCTGCACGATGGCGCTCCTGGAAGAAGCCGCCAATCTCGCCCACGACTACACCGGTGGCTTCGACGGCCTCGACAGTCTGCCGATCGCTCCGCTGCTGGGACGGTTCGAGTTCAATCCGCTCTACCCGCGCACGCAGTACCTCTATGTCCTCTCCGTGCTGTTCATCTGCTTCATCTTCGTGCGCACGCTGGTCTACTCGCCGTTCGGCCAGAGCCTGACCGGGGTCCGCGAGAACATTCTCAGAATGCACGCGGTCGGCGCGCCGGTGCGGCGCCGGCTGGTGCTCTGCTACGTCCTCTCGGCGGCGATCGCCGGTGTCGCGGGGGGCATCTGGGCGCAGGCGAACGCCTACGTCAACCTGGGTACGCTCGGGCTCGACCGCGCCGCGACCGTGCTGATCATCCTGGTTCTCGGTGGCCACGGCCGTCTCTACGGCGCGTTCGTCGGCGCCGTCGCGTACATGGCCCTGTCGCACTTCCTGTCCAAGATCTATCCGACCGCGTGGCAGCTCGGCCTGGGGCTCCTGCTCGTCGTCATCGCGCTGTTCGCCAAGAACGGCATCCTGGGCATCGTCGAGGCCGCCGCGCGCGGGCTGCGTGCGCCGAGGGCGACGTGAGCGCCGCGCCGCTGCTCGAAACCCGGGCGCTCTGCCGGAGCTTCGGCGCGCTGATCGCGACCCGCGACATCGACTTCCGGCTCGAGGCCGGCGCGCGTCACGCGCTGATCGGCCCGAACGGCGCCGGCAAGACCACGTTCATCAATCTCCTGACCGGCGTGGTGCGGCCCAGCGCAGGCGTCATCCTGATGAACGGGCGCGACATCACCAACGTCCCGGAGGCCGAGCGGGTGAAGCTCGGCATTGCCCGCACATTCCAGATCAACCGCCTCTTCCGCCGCCTCTCGGCGCTGGAGAACGTCTACATCGCAGTCGCTGAGCGGACCGGCGCGGCGCCGTCTATGCTGCGGCCCGCCGGCCTGCGCAGGGACGTGGTCGAGGAGTCGATGGAGCTCCTCGACGCGCTCAAGCTGTCGGCCGACGCCGCCCGGCGTGTCTCGGAATTGCCGTACGGCCGCCAGCGTCTGGTGGAGATTGCCATTGCGCTCGGGCTGCGGCCCCGCGTGCTGCTGCTCGACGAGCCCGCCGCCGGCGTGCCCAGCGCGGAGAGCCACATCATTCTCGACGCCGTCGAGCGGCTCCCGCGGGAGATCGCGGTGCTCATCATCGATCACGACATGGATCTCGTATTCCGCTTCGCGCAACGGATCACGGTGCTGGTGAGCGGCGCCGTGTTCGCCAGCGGAACTCCCCGGGAGATCGGCGCCAACCCCGACGTGCGCGCCGTCTATCTCGGTGAAACGGCCCGTGGCTGAGGCGCTGGCGCTCCGGCAGGTCTCGGCGGGCTACGGCGACACCGTCGTGCTCGAGGACGTGAACCTTGCGCTGCAAGCCGGGGAGAGCGTCAGCGTGATCGGCCGCAACGGCGTGGGCAAGACCACCCTGCTGGCGACGGTAATGGGTCACACCACGCTGCACGGGGGCGAGGTGCTGCTCGGCGGCGCGAGCCTCGCCCGGGTCCCGATATTCCGCCGCGCGCGAAGCGGCATCGGCTTCGTGCCGCAGGAGCGTGAGATCTTTCCTTCGCTGAGCGTCCGCGAGAACTTGACCGTCGGCGCCCGGCCGGGGCCGTGGACCCAGGAGCGCGTGTTCGACCTGTTCCCCAACCTGGGCGCCCGGCTCTCGCACGCCGGCAGCCAGCTTTCCGGCGGCGAGCAGCAGATGCTCTCCATCGCGCGCGCGCTCCTGACGAACCCGGCGGTGCTGCTCATGGACGAGCCGACCGAGGGGCTGGCGCCGGTGATCGTCGAGGCGCTGGCCGGCGTGCTCGCGCGGCTGCGCGCAGAGGGCGCGCTCTCGATCGTGCTGGTCGAGCAGAACAGCCGCGTCGCGCTCGCGTTCTCCGCCCGCACCGTGGTCATGGACAAGGGGCGCGTCGTCTACGACGGCTCCTCGGCCGCCCTCGCCGCTGACGGGGAACGTCTCGCCAAGCTCATCGGCGTGGAGTAGTCTCTCGGGACTATCAATCGGCGCACCTCGGCCGGCGGGGCCCCAGCCCCGCGACGGCCTGCGGCGCGCACTGCGGAGGAAGTCATGGGCCTTCTGGACGGCAAGGTCGCGGTCGTGACGGGGGCGGGGAGTGGGATCGGGCGCGGGGTGGCGCTGGGCCTTGCGGCCGCTGGCGCCAGTGTTGTGGTCAACGACTACGGCGTGACGGTCGACGGACGCGATCCGTCGAGCGCTCGCGCGCTGGCGGTCGTCAAGGAGATCGAAGCCCAAGGCGGTCGGGCGGTCGCCAACGCCGAGAGCGTCGCGACGATGGCCGGCGGCCAGGGAATGATCGACGCTGCCCTCAATACCTTCGGCGACCTGCACATCGTCGTCTGCTGCGCCGGCATTCTGAAGGAGCGCATGATCTTCAACATGAGCGAGGAGGAGTGGGACAGCGTGATCGCCGTCCACCTCAAGGGCCACTTCACGGTCATGCGCCCGGCCACGCGTCACATGCGCGAGCGCCGCTACGGGAGGATCATCACTTTCACGTCGACCGCCGGGCTCGAGGGTAGCCCCGGCCAGCCGAACTACTCGGCAGCCAAGGAAGGCATCGTGGGGCTGACCCGCTCGACGGCCCTCGCGATGGCGAAGTACGGCGTGACCGTAAACTGCATCTCGCCGACCGCCGAGACCCGCATGACCGAGCGGCTTCCCGACACGCGCCGGGCCCAGGCGGCGGCACCGCCCGAAGCGATCGCGCCGGTCGTCGCGTTTCTCGCGAGCGATCGGGCGGCCCATGTCACCGGCCAAATCCTGCACGTTCGCGGTAACCAGGTGTCGCTCTGGTCACATCCGGTGCAGGTCCGGACCATCACGCGACAGGAGGGCTGGACACCGGAGGCGCTCGCCGACGTCTACGACAGCGCGCTGGGCCAGGACCGCTTGCGCCGTATGGACGCGCTCAAGATCACCTGGCCGCCGAGCAGCGCCTAGCGTCAGTCGCCCCAGGCGCGGAGGCAGTCGCTCGCATCGGCGCGACCGAGGTCGATGATGCGGGCCAATCCCTCCGGATCGAATTCGAGCGGCCTCACGCGGAGAGGCACGGACGGCGCGAGCACCTGCACGTCGACGTCGGGATGCCTGAGGCGCGCCAGCTCGATGTCTCGCCGGATCTGGTGGAGCATCGCGATCTCGACGGCCGCGTCGAGGGCGCGCCGCATGGTCGTTGGCGGCGCACTCGGCTCACCGGCTGCATAGCTCACCACCACCAGGGCGCGGCGGACCGGGCTCGCCTGGAGCGCCTCGATCACCGGCGCCCGACTCGTGAGGCCCCCGTCGACGAGGACGGCGCCGTCCACGTCGACCGGAGGGAAGGCGCCGGGAACGGCCGTCGCCGCCATGAGCGCGTCCACCGTCACGGTCTGATTGTCGAAGACGCGCGTTTCCCGGCGGACGAGATCGGTGGCGGTCACGAGCAGCCGTACGGACGAGTTACGCACCCGCTCGAGATCGAGCGACGTCGAGATCAGCTCGCGAAGCGGCTGCGGATCCAGGAGCGAGCTCGGTCCGTTCAGCGCCAAGAGCGTCAGCCAGCCTGGGAGTAGACCCGCAAGAAAGACCGGCGCGCGTATCGAGTACACCTGCTCGCGACGAATCGAGCGCCACATGGCCTCGAGCCGATCGGCGCGGCCCGCGACCAGCATCGCCGCGCTGAGCGCGCCGGCCGACGAGCCGGCGGCGATCCGCAGGGGAACGCGACGCTCGGCGAGCACGGCGATCACACCTGCCTCGTAGGCACCCTTGGCGCCGCCACCGGACAGGATGACCGCCGTCGGAGCGTCCGGACCAGCGTGGGACCGCGTACACTCCGCGCGCGCGGCGGACGGCGCGCACCAGACCGCCACGATCACCGAGACGGCGGCCCACGCTTTCATCACCGCGTCTAGAGCAAGAGCATATCGGTCAGCGCGCGGATGTCCCCGATGGCGTCGATCTCGGCCACGGCCTCGACGACCTTGCGCGCGTGAGCGTCGCCGAGGACCGGTGAGGTCAGGGCGAGGAACTTCGCGGTGATCTCCTCGCGCGGCACCGGGCTCAGCGCATCGCCACGCACGACCGTCGTCGACTCCTCGAGCATTCGCCCATCGCGCAGCACGATCCGGACGCGCGCGGTGGGCGCGTCGACGCGACGCGGGGACATCGCGGGATCGGTGGCGATCACCACGCGACGCGCGAGATCGCGAACGCGCGGGTCGGACAGTGCCGTCTCGTCGAACGCGGACGGATCGGTCCGGCCCAGAACGATCGATGCCGCGACGGCCCAGGGAATAGAGAACCGGGCGGCCAGCGGGCTCGTCGGCGCGGGCTCGCTCATCCGCACCGCGAAGGGAATGGTGACGACCTCCACCTTCCCGATCGAGGAGGCCTCCAGTCGATGCACCCGGCGGAGCTCCATCACGGCGTCGAGTGCGAAGTGGTTGAAGCGGCAGCAGGCGTGGAGCTTGAAGTAGTTCTGCTCGATGCGGTACCGCTCGCGCTCCGCGCCGGCGCGCGCGAGCGCGTCGAGGCCCGAGACGGCGGCCGACTCGTCGAAGGCGTCGGCCAGGAGCGTGCCGTACACGTCAGACGGCGCGTCGTCGAGTCCCGTGAAGCCGCAGCGCTGCAGGTCGACGGCGAGCATCCCCTGAAAGGCCGACCGGCCCGGATACAGGTTGCGGATCGTGGCGCCCTCGAGCGCGGGGGTCCACGTGTTGGCCGGGCTCATCGACGCCGCCAGGTTGATGATCGCGCGGACCCGCTCGGCCGGCGCCTCGCCGAGCCTCGCGACGGCGACGGCGGTGCTGATCGTTCCCCACGTCCCGTGCGAGTGGACGTTCGCCCGCACCGTGGTGGCGCCGCCGATCCGCGAGCCGACCTCGTAGCCGGCGACCAGGCTCTCCAGCAGCCGACGGCCGCCGAGGCCACGCTCTTCAGCGACGGCCAGTGCTCCGGGGACCACGTGGATGGCCGGATGGCCGCCGCCGAGTCGATTGCCCTCGTCGACCTCGAGCGCGACACCGGCCACCGCGTTCGTCAGCGCCGCCCAGAACGGGTCGGCCTTGGCGCGCTGACCGATGAGCGTCGCGGTGCCCTGGGGCGTGCGCGCGGCCGCCAGCTTCGCCAGCGCGACGTTCTCGGGCTCGGCGCTGCCCGCGACGATCGCGCCGAGGGTGTCGAGCAGCACGAGCTTGGCCGCGTCAACCGCGGGAGCGGGCAGGGCGTCGAAGCGCGTCGCGGCGACGAAGGCCGCGAGCCGATCCAGGTAACCCACGGGCGCGCCCGTCAGGCGACGGCGCCGGCGATCGGCGGCGCGGGGCCGCGCCGGGGCAGGAAGCGCCCGTAGCCGGGCTTCTGCTCCAGCTCGCCCGCCGGGTTCAGCATGACCTGACCGCGCACGAGCGTCATCCACGCGCGCCCGCGCACTGTCCAGTCCTCGTACGGCGTGAAGCCGGCGATGCCGAGGTGCTGCGCCTGCTTGATGGTCCACTCGGGCGCCGGATCCCAGATCGTCAGGTCGGCGTCGGCGCCCGGGCGGATCACGCCCTTCTTGGGCCAGAGACCGAACGTGCGCGCCGGATTCTCGGCGAGCACGCGGGCCATCCAGGTGACCGGCAGCCCGCGCTTCACCACGCCTTCGTTCCAGGCGAGCGGCACGAGCGTCTCGAGTGAGGGCGCGCCGAACGGAATGGGCTTGCCCGCCGCGTCGACGAAGATGTTCGTGCGTCCCGGCTCCTTCGCCGCCGGCACGCGCGGCGAGTGATCGCTGGCAAGGTTCGCGATATAGCCCTGCGCCGAGCCTTGCCAGAGCGCCTCGCGATCCGGCCCGGCGGCGGGGCGCAGCGGCGGGCCGATCTTGGCGAATGGGCCAAGCCGCTCCATCTCCTTGTCGGTGAGGAGCAGATATTGCGGGCAGGTCTCGCACCACACCTTCTGGCCCTCGGCCTGCGCGCGCTTGATGCGCTCGAGGCCGAGCTTCGTCGACAGGTGCACGACGTAGACCGGGCACCCGGTGAGACGCCCGATGAGGATCGCGCGGTTGATCGCCTCCTCCTCCGTCCAGTCCGGACAGGTCGGGGGAAAGTCGGTCGGCGCCGTGCGACCCTCGGCGATCGCCTTGTCCTCGAGATAGCAGAGGACGTCGCCGTTCTCGCAGTGCAGCTGGCACATGCCGCCGAGCGCGGCCAGACGCTCCATGGTCTTGGCGATGAACTCGTCGGAGACCATGCGCTTGCCGCGCTTCTTGTACGTCATGAAGAGCTTGAGCGACGAGACGCCCATGCGGAAGGCTTCGGGAATGCCTTCGAGGATGTACGGCTCGTGGTTCAGGATGAAGTGAAAGCCGAAGTCGAGGACCGAGAGCGACTCGGCTTCCTCGCGCAGGCGCGCGACCGCCTTCGGGAGCGTCTCGCCCTCGTCGTAGATCACGAACGGCAGGAGCGTCGTGAGCCCGGTGCGCGCCGCCGCCATCGGCGCCGTGCGCCAGTCGTCGTACTCCGGGCCGATGTGCAGGTGGCAGTCGATGAGCCCCGGCAGCACGTACTTGCCGGAGGCGTCGATGACCCGCTCGGCAGGCGGCAGGAGCGATTCGGGCCCGATCGCGACGATCGTGTCGCCGCGGATGGCGACCGCGGCGTCGACGACGTCCGAGCCGGTGACCACCTGACCGCCGCGGACGACGATATCGACTCCCGCGCTCATCGGTTCGGCTCCTTCTCGGTCACCGGCTGCAGCAAGAGGCCGTAGTGCTGCGGCTGGCGCCGTCCGAGGAAGTTCCAGCGCTTGCGCAGGGGTCCCATCTGGTCGAGGTCGACGCGCGCGGCGACGAGCTCGTCACCCCGCGTCGCCGCCTTGGCCAGCACCTGGCCCTGCGGGTCGATGATGCAGGTGCCGGCGATCAGCTCGACGCCGTCTTCCACGCCGGCCTTGGCCACGCCCACCACGAAGCAAAGGTTCGCGTAGGCGCCGGCGCGCATGCAGAGCTCGTTCAGATCGAGCGCCAGGGGCGAGAGCGGCGTGTTGTAGCCGATCAGGATGATCTCGGCGCCCTGCAGGCCGAGCGCGCGGTAGCTCTCGGGGTAGCGCCGATCCTGGCAGATCGCGATGCCGACCTTCGCGCCGACCGCGTCGAACACACGGTAGCCGGTGTCGCCGTGGGCGAAGTAGTAGGGCTCGTGCACCTGCGCGAATCCGTCGGGAATCTTCGTGCCGGGCAGATGGATCTTCCGAAACGTTCCGCACAGGCGCCCGTCGCGATCGGTCAGGAGGGCGGTATTGAAGTACTTGCCGTCCGCCTTCTCGCAGAAGCCGACGTGTATCGCAACGCGCGCTTCGGCGGCTTGCCGCAGGAGCGGCTCGAGCGCCTTGGGCGGAACTTCGGTCTCGAAGAACTGGTCGTAGTCCTGCCGGACGCGCTTGGGGAAGTACGTCGTCAACGCCATCTCGGGATACACGATCAGCTCGACGCCGTCGCGCGCGGCAGTCTCGAGGAGCGCCAGCATGCGCTCGATGATCGCCTCCCGCGGTGTGCCGTCCTGGTTGGGCCCCATCTGAGCGGCACCGATCTTCAGCCAGCGGGGCATCACGATCCTCCTGGGGGTTCGGGCTCTATCCGGGCGTGATTCTACCCGAACGTGAGAGACCGCGTCAGGCTGCCGGAAAACCAGCATGTTGGCCAGGGCCTGCAGGTCCTTACCCTCAATGTGCACACAGTTTCAGTGTCGGTCGTGCCCGCCCGTCGCGCCCCGATGCCACGCTCACAGCCCGCCGAGCCACGGGCCCGCCGAGGAGGAAACGTTGACAAGACGTTCGGGTCCGTGAGACTCGATGGGTGACAGATTTCCGGTTTCATTGCCGGCCGCGGAGTGTGTGGCATCGTACTTGCCCATCAGGACTTCCACACAACAGGAGCGATGAATGAACGTCTGGCGCAGCTGGGTCCCGGGTCTTGTGGTGGCAATCGTCATGGTCGCGTTGGTGCAGGCGGACGCCGCGCATCTGAAGGAGCACCCGCGCAAGCACCGGATCGTCTACCAGCTGGACGACGCGGGCCTCGACAAGGCGAAGTTCGTGCTTGGGAACATGCGCAATCACGTGGCGGGCGTCGGCGGGTGGCAGAACATCGAAGCCCTCGAGCTCGTGGTCTTCGGTCCGGCGTTGAAAGGGTTCGCGAAGGACGGCATCGATCCCGCGCTGAAGCAGTCGCTCGAGGCGCTGCAGATGCAGGGCATGACGTTCGGCGCGTGCGGCAACACGATGAAGAACTTCTCCATTACGGCCGACCAGCTGCCCGAGAAATCCCTGATTCTCCCGCAGGGCGGTGTGGTGCGGCTCATGGAGCTCCAAGAGGCCGGGTACACGTACATCCGACCCTGAACCATCCGACCCTGAACGGCGCTGGATATGGAGGACGGACGATGCGCAGAGCTCTATTGAAGACCTCGATGATCTCGACCCTGGGTCTCGCGCTTCTGCTCGTGGCCCCGGCCGTGGCGCTCGCCCACCCCCACGGCGACGAGCCGATTCTCTTCGGCATCGCGCCCCAGCAGGAGCCCGAGAAGGTCCGCGCGATGTGGGCGCCGTTCTTCCGCTATCTCGAGAAAGAGGTCGGACACCCGTTCGCCTTCGAGACGGCGTCGTCGATCGAGGAGTTCCAGAAGCGCGTCCTCGAGGGCCGCTACGACATCTGGTGGGGTAACCCGCTGACGTATGTGCAGGCGAACAAGCGGCTCGGCTACGTGGCGATTGCACGGGATACGACGCGAATCGCCGGTCTCTTGGTCACACTCAAGGAAGACGGCCCGAAGTCGACGAAGGAGCTGCTCGGCAAGAAGGTGGCCTACTCGGCGCCCGATGCGATCGGCGGTACGCTCCTCGTGCAGGCCCTCATCGCCAAGGCCGGCGTGGCACCGGACCAGGTCGAGACCATCTACACCGGCTCGCACGATGCGGTCTACAAGGCGGTTCTCGAGGGCAAGGCGGCGGCCGGCGGCGGAGTGCCCCGGAGCTTCAACGCCCTCGCTCCGGAGCAGCGTGAGAAGCTGGGAGTGCTCGCCCGAACGGAGGAAGTGGCGCCCCAACCGTTCGCGGTGCATCCTCGGCTCTATCGGAGCGTCGTTGCGAAGATCCAGCGGGCGATGCTCAAGCTGAACTGGGTCCCCGAGGGCAAGGACATTCTGCAGTCGATCCAGTACAAGGAGATCGTCGTATCGAACGACTTCGACTACGACATCCATCGCGAAGTCGCCCAGCGACTGAAGATTCCGTTCTGAGTCGGTCGGGGACGGAGACGAAGCTCCGCCGGAGGACACCATGAGCATCAGTGAGCCTCAGGCCGGCCAGACGGGCGAGCCCGTCATTCCCTGGCAGCTTGTCCACGATCGCTACCGGATCGTCCGCGAGTTGGGCACCGGCGCCTTCGGCACCGTGTTTGTCGCGGACGACGAGCAGACCCCCCGGCGCGTGGCGATTCGCGTCTTGCCGCCCGCGGCGTCGGCGGTGCCCAACGTCGCGCGGATCATCCAGAACACCAGCCGATCGATCATGGCCGCCCCCACGTCGCACCCGTCGCTCGTCGGCGTCCTGGAGGTGGGCGAGGTCGAGCCCGGCCGCGTTTTCATCGTGACGGAGCTCGTCGAGGGGCGTCGGCTGAGCGAGATCCTGGCGGCGGGCAACCCGCTCGATTTCGACCCCGTGCGAAAGTGGGTCCTCGACCTGGGTGGCGCGATCGAGGTGCTGCACAACCTGGGCCTCTTGCACGGGGCGATCCGGCCCCGGAACGTCATGCTGCTCGCGGACGGCCGCGTCAAGCTGATGGACATCGAGCTGGCCGGTCTGCGCGACACGCCGACGCTCCGCGACGACAAAGCGCCGGCGGAGTACCTGGCGCCGGAGCAGACCGGCAAGGCTCCGTGGACCGAGAAGGCGGACACCTATGCCTTCGGCCTTCTCGTCTACGACGTATTCTGCGGTGGACCGCCGTTCCAGGCGTCGACGCTGGGCACTGTTGTCGCGAAGCAGCCCAACGGTACGCCCGCGCCCATGCGCCGGCGGCGTGCCCTGCCGGCGTCGATGGAGAGCATCGTCATGCAGGCGCTCGAGAAGGATCCGTATCGGCGCCCGTGGATGCACGAGATGCTCAACAGCCTCTGGGGCGAGACGACTGTTCCGGTGCCGTCCAACGGCGCCCCGAACGGCTCGATCCGATGGAAGCGGGTGGCCATGTTCGTGGGCAGCGCCGTGGCGGCCGCCGCCTCCGTCGTGCTGACGATCTGGGGCCTGTCCGGGCTGCAGTCATTGTCGAGGCAATCGGCGGCATCAGCGCCGTCGGTCAGTCTCCGAATTCCTTCCGCGAGCCCGACGTCCCGATCGGAATCCGCGACCAGGCCCGCCGCTGCGCCGCAGGCCGTCGCGCCGCCTGCCGCTCCGGTCAGCGCGCCACCTTCTGCTGCGAAGCCGACACTGCCGACGGCGGCCGCACCGCTGCCGCCTGTCCCGCAGGCAGCGGTGAGTGTACCGCCGGCCAAGTCGGCGATCTCCAGCACTCCTGCCGAAGAGGCGCGCGCGACCACGCCGCCGGCCTCGCGGGATGCCGCGACGAGGGCCATTCCGCCGGACACGCGACCGTCGGCGAGGACCGCGGCCGTCGCGCTGGGCACGAACTCGAGCCTGACGGCGGTGGCCGAGCCACAAGCCGAGAAGCGAATTTATCGAGTGGGCTGGCTCGACCCCGGCCGAGTCTCGTCCTCGTATCAGGACATCGTGCGGCAATCGCTCGTCGGCTATCCGCGAGAAATCGCGTTCGAGTATCGCTACGCCGGCGGGCGGGTCGACCGGCTGCCGGAACTCGCCACCGAACTCGTGCAGCTCAAGGTCGACGTCGTGTTCGCCGTCGGCAATCAGGCGAGCCAGGCCGCGAAGCAGGCGACCAGCACGATCCCGATCGTCATCGTCGGCTCCGATGCGGGCGGAGCGAGCGGCAACGTGACCGGCGTCACCTATGCGTCGTCGGATCTCGCCCGCAGCTGGCTGCGGCTCCTGAAGGAAATGCGTCCGGGGCTCAGCCGGGTCGCGGTGCTCTACGCGGTGGACGCGTCGAGTCGCGGAGAGCTGGCGACCGTCCAGGGCGCCGCCGCGAATGCGGGGGTGACGATCCAGGCCTATCCTCTTCACGAGGGCGACGCGCTCGGAAGCCTTCTGGCTCGGCCGGCCGGCGAGCGGGCCGAGGCGATCGTCGTTCCCGGCGGCCCCGCCGCGTTGGTCTACCTCCCACGTCTGATCGATCTCGCCAATCGCGCCCGGATCCCTGCAGTCTACGGCTCCGCCGAGTTCGCCGAAGCCGGTGGTCTCGTCGCGTACGGACCGAGCACGCCGGCGATCTACCGGCGGGCGGGCGCGTACATCGGCAAGATTCTCGGCCCGACGAACCCGCGCGACCTTCCTGTCGAGGAGCCGTCCCGCTCCGAGCTCGTCGTGAACCTCAAGACCGCGCGCACCCTCGGCTTGACCCTGCCCGAGTCACTCGTTCGTCGCGCCGACCGCGTCCTGCAGTAGAGGTTCCGTGGTCCTCAATGCCGACCCATTTATTCGCGATCAGGTAGCAAACGGGTCGGAGTGAGTACGCATATCTTTGCATTCCATGCGCAGACAATTTCAGCATCGGCGCGCCGCGTCTCGCCGGTCCCGGGACGGGGCGTCCCGCACGTCGCTGATTGAGCAGTGTGCTGGCTGGGTTCGGATCACCCTGACCGAACGGTCCCTCCCTATCGATGGGCCGGTCGCCACTGGCACGAATCTTGTTAGGGTTCACGCCCTTTGGGGTGGAAACGAACTGGGGGAGATCTGTCTGAGTCGAGCAAGAATTCGGGAAAGGCGGGTCGGGGGGCACAATGAGCGTGAGTAGGCCTCAAGGAGGCAAGGTGGGCGAACGTGCTACGGTCGGACAGCGCGTCCAGGGCCGCTACCGGCTCGTCCAGGAGATCGGGTCGGGTGCCTTCGGGACCGTATGGCTCGCCGAGGACGAGGCAACCTCTCACCGAGTCGCAGTCCGATTCTTGCCCGACGGGATCACGCCTGCATCCGGCATCGCGCGACGGGTCCATAACGTGCGTGAATCGGGCGTCCCTGGCTTCATGGCTCATCCAGGGCTCGTCCGCGTGTTGGAGGTGGGTGAGGCCGAGCCTGGGCGGCCCTTCGTGGTCACGGAGTTCGTCGAGGGCCAACGCCTGAGCGAGTTCCTGTCAGCGGCGGCCCAGCCGCTCGACAGCAGCGATGCGCAAAGCGGGGCGCTCGACCTCGGCGCCGCCGTCGAGGCGCTTCATAATCTCGGCCTCGTTCATGGCGCGATCCGTCCGCACAACGTCATGGTACTTGCTGACGGAGCCATCAAGCTGATGGACGTAGAGCTGGCGGGCCTGCGCGGCGCGCCGACGCCGCAGGGTGACCCCGCGCTGGAGCCTCCGGCGGAGTACCTTGCGCCCGAGCAGATCACGCACGCGTCGGTGAGCGAGAAGACGGACATCTATTCTTTCGCCGTCATCGCCTACGAGCTGTTCTGCGGCGAGCCGCCGTTCCAGGCCCCTACGCGTGAGGCCGTCCTCTCTAAGCACCTCAACGAACGGCCGACCCCGATGCACCAACATCGCCCCGTGCCCCCCGCGGTGGAGCGCATCGTCACGCAAGCGCTCGACAAGGACCCGAAGCGGCGGCCCTTGATGCACGAGATGCTCAACGTACTCTGGGAGGAGCCGACCACCCCCCCTGCAGCGAGCGCAGCGAGGAGACAGTGGAGCCAATGGAGCCAATGGCGGGGAAGGGGTGCGATCATTACCGCCACCGCCGTCGCGGCGTTGATTACCGTGTTCGCCGCCTGGGAATTGCTCAGGTCGCAGCCCGCTGCCCAGAGTCCGATCGCGCAATCGGAGCCCGCACAGGTCAGGGAGCGTCAGACCTCGGAGTCTACCGTGAGCGCTTCCACCACCGCGACTCGTGCCGAATCCGCGGCCAGGCCAACTGCGCCGGCCGCGGTGCCACGATCGGCGACGAAACCGACACCGCCGCGGTCGGACTCGGAGGCGCTCAAGCCCCCGACGCAGAACGGTCCCGCCGCCGGGGCGCGCCCCTTGCCCGCCGCGGGGCCGGCCTCGCCAGGCATCAACACGGAGGTTTCATCGTCCTTGGCGAAGGCGACGCCACCGGCCGTATCAGCTCCCAGCACCGCGAGCGGTGCGCCGGGTAGCCTCCAGTCGGCGGCGACATCGGCCACCGAAGCTCAGGTGAAACGGTATCGGGTGGGGTGGCTGGACTCCGGGCGGGTCTCGGCGTCGGACCAAGACATCATCAGACAGTCGCTAGCCGGGTATTCGCGGGACGTCGCGTTCGAGTATCGGTCCGGTGACGGACGTCCCGAGCGGCTCCCGGAGCTCGCGGCTGAACTCGTTCGTCTCAAGGTCGACGTGGTATTTGCCGTTGGCAGCCCGGCGATCAACGCGGCGAAGCAGGCGACGAGCACGATCCCGATCGTCGTGCTCTCCGATGCCGTCGGGACTGCGGGCCCGCGCCGTGACGAGCTCAGCGGCAATGTCACGGGCGTCACCTATTCGTCGGCAGATCTGGTCCACAACTGGTTGAAGCTGCTGAAAGAGGTCCGTCCCGGGATCACCCGGGTGGCTGTTCTCTACGGCGCAGACCCGTCGAGCCGCGTGGACCTGGCCAAGCTTCGGCTCGCCGCCGAGCTCGTCGGCATGCGGATCCAGCTCTACGTCGTCCAGCGCGGCCAGGCGCCTGGAAGCTTGCTTGCGGGCCGCGTGGACCTGGCGAAGCTTCAGCTCGCCGCCGAGCTCGCCGGCGTGAGCGTTCAGCCATATGTGGTCCAGGAGGGAGAAGCGCTCGGAAGCCTGCTCGCGGGACCGCCCGCCGGGCGGCCCGAGGCGATCATCGTGCCGGGAGGTCCGCTGACCCTGATCAATGCGCAATCGATCGTCGACCTCGCCAGCCGGGCTGGGTTGCCGGCGGTTTATGGCTCCAGTGAGTTCGTGGACGCTGGCGGCCTCCTCGCCTACGGGCCGAGCACTCCCGCCATGTATCGTCGCGCGGGCGCCTATATCGGCAAGATTCTCGGCCCGACGAATCCGCGCGACCTCCCGGTAGAGCAGCCGTCCCGGTTCGATCTCGTCGTCAATCTCAAGACCGCGCGCGCGCTCGGGCTGTCCCTTCCGGAATCGCTCGTTCTTCGCGCCGACCGCGTCGTGAAGTGAAAAGCATCGCTCGCGCGTAAGGCGTCGTCCCCCGCGCGCGGGCCGACGCTCCCGTCCTGACATACTACGAGAACGCTATTCGGCGGCCAGCCGGTAGCCCACGCCCGGCTCCGTGAGGAGATAGCGCGGGCGCGCGGGCTCGGCTTCGAGCTTCTGGCGCAGGTGCGCCATGTATACGCGGGCGTAGTGCGCCTGCTCGGTGTGCGAGGGGCCCCACACCTCACGGAGCAGCTGCTGGTGGGTGACGACCTTGCCGGCGTGGTGCACGAGCGTGGTCAGGAGCCGATACTCGATCGGCGTCAGGTGCATCTCCTTGTCGCCGACGAACACCTGTCGGCGCAAGAGATCGACGCGCAGCGCGCCCACCTGGAACACCGCCTCGTCCGCCTCATGTGACGCACCGGCGGTGTGGCGCAGCGCGACGCGGATGCGCGCCAGGAGCTCGCCGGCGCCGAACGGCTTGCTGACGTAGTCGTCTGCGCCGGCGTCGAGCGCCGTGACCTTGTCGCGCTCCCCGCCGCGCGCGGACAGCACGATGACCGGGACGTCGGTCCACTCGCGCACGCGCCGGATGACGTCGAGGCCGTCCATGTCGGGCAGGCCCAGGTCGACGATGACGACGTCGGGCTGGCGCGAGCCGACCTCGACCACGCCGTCGGCGCCCGAGGTCGCCTCGAACAGCCGGTAGCCCTGACCCTCGAGCGTGGCGCGCAGGAACTTCCGGATCTGAGGCTCGTCCTCGATGAGGACGACGACGGGGTCAGGCATCGGCGGGAACCGAGGCCGGTGGCTTGCCGGCGAGCGGCAGCGTGAACAGGAAGGCCACGCCGCCCTCGGGCAGATTCTGCGCCCAGATGTTCCCACCGTGCGCCCTGACGATTCCCTGGCAGATCGCGAGGCCGAGCCCGGCGCCCCGGCCACCGGGCGTCGCGCGATAGAACTTCTCGAACACCCGGTCTTCCTCGCCGCGCGGCAATCCGGGGCCGTGATCGGCGACCTCGACGGTGACGGCCTCGTCGGTCGCGGTCGCCATGATGCGGATGGGGCTGCCGCCCGGCGTGTACTTCACGGCGTTGTCGAGCAGATTGACCAGCACCTGCTCGATGAGAACGTCGTCGATCGGCACCAGCGGCAGGTCGGGGGGGACGCGGGTCTCCACGCGCCGGTCGCCGAGCTCCTTGCCGAGACGGCTCAGCGCGGCGCCGATGATCTCCTCGAGCGGGTGCCATTCCTTGCGGAGCTGGAGCGCGCCCGATTCCAAGCGCGTCATCTCCAGCAGGTTCTGCACCAGCCGGTTCAGCCGCTCGGCCTCCTCGCGCACCGATTCGAGCAGCCCCTGGCGCGTGCGGTCGTTCAGCTTGGCGCCGTTCTCGAGGATCGTGGTGGCGGCCCCGGTGATCGTCGCCAGCGGCGTTCTCAAATCGTGCGAGACCGAGCTGAGGAGCGAGTTCCGCAGCCGCTCGGTTTCCATCCGCACCTGGTTCTGCTGCGCCTCGTCGGCGAGCTGCGCGCGCTCGATCGCGAGCGCGGTCTGGTTGGCGAACGTCTCGAGCTGGTGGAGCTGGTCGGGCGCGTCGAGCGCATGCCGGTCCGCCGGCCGAACGCCGATCACGCCCACGGGACCGCGCGGGGCCTGTAGCGGCAGGTAGAGCGCGGCGGCGCCCGGCAGGGTCGAGGTGCCGAGTCCCGCGGGCTGGTGATGCTCGTGCACCCACTTGCTCACGCCGAGCTCGTTCGAGTCGAGCGCGAACTGGCCGCCATCGGCGGAGACGAGCGTGCCGCCTGGGCCGGGTAGCAGCACGACCACCTGGCTGCGAAAAACCTCGCTGATGTGCCGGATCGCGATCGTCAGGAGCTTGTCCGCGCCCCGCGTGCTCGCCAGCTCCCGGCTCATCGCGTAGAGCGCCGCCGTCCGCTGCTCGCGCAGACGCGCTGCCTCCGCCTGCGTGCGAATGCGCGCGGCCAGGCCACTGGTCACGAGCCCGACGACCAGCATCACGGCGAAGGTGAAGACATAGCGGGCGTCGGAGACCGCAAACGTGAAGACCGGCGGAACGAAGAAGAAGTCGAGCGCGGCGACGCTCAGGATCGAGGCCAGAAGCGACGGACCCCGGCCGTAGCGAGTGGCGACCACGACGATGCCGAGCAGGTAGACCATCACCAGGTCGACCAGGTTGACCAGCCCGAGGAACGGCAGGGTTACCCACGCGACGCCGGTAGCCAGCGCGACGACGGCCATGGCCCAGCCGTAGGGTGCCCAGTCGGAGGGGATCGCGCGGCGGCCCCGCGGCGCCTGCGGCACGCCTTGCTGCTCGCGCTCGGCGCTGATGACGTAGATGTCGATGTCGCCGCTGCCCTGCACCAGCGCATCGACGATCGAGCCGATCAAAATCCGCGTCCAGAGGCGCCGGCGTGGCTTGCCCACCACGATCTTCGTCACGTTGCGGTCGTGGGCGAAGCTCAGGATCGCCTCGCTCATCTTCTCGCCGGGCAGCCGGACCGTCTCGGCGCCGAGCTGCTCGGCCAGCCGCAGCGTCTGGGTGACCCGGTCGCGCACCTCGGCTGACAGCCGGAGCTGTGCCGGCGTCTCGACGTAAGCCGCGAGCCACGGCGCGCCGAGGCGGTCCGCCATCCGCTTGGCGGCTCGGACGAGCCGCGCCGACTCCGGGCCCGGGCTGATGCACACCAGGAGCCGCTCGGCCGTCGGCCACGCCTTGCCGATCGCGTGCTCGTGCATGTACACGCGCATCTGCGCGTCCACGCGCTCAGCGGTGCGGCGCAGCGCCAGCTCGCGCAGGGCGATCAGGTTGCCCTTGCGGAAGAAGTTCTTGACGGCCTCCTGCGCCTGCTCGGGCATGTACACCTTGCCGTCCTTGAAGCGCTCCAGGAGCTCATCGGGCGGCAGATCGATCAGCTCGACCTCGTCGGCCTGCTCGAACACCGAATCCGGCACGGTCTCGCGCACCACGACCCCGGTGATCTTCGCGACGACGTCGTTGAGGGTCTCGATGTGCTGCACGTTCATGGTCGTGTAGACGTCGATACCGGCGTCGAGGAGCTCGACCACGTCCTGCCAGCGCTTGGCGTGACGGAGGCCGGCGGCGTTCGTGTGGGCCAGCTCGTCGACGAGGATCAGGGCGGGGCGGCGCGCGAGCGCGGCGTCGAGATCGAATTCCCGCAGCGCGGCTCCGCGGTAGTCGACCATCCGCGGCGGAATAATCTCCAGTCCCGTGAGCAGCGCGTCGGTCTCTGCGCGGCCGTGCGTTTCGACGTAGCCCACTACCGCGTCGACTCCGTCGGCTCTCTGCTCGCGCACCGCCTCGAGCATTGCGAACGTCTTGCCGACTCCGGCGGCGGCGCCGAGAAATATCTTGAGCTTGCCCCGATGCTGACGCGCTTCCTCCGCCTTGACACGGGCCAGGAGCGCCTCGGGATCGGGCCGCTCGGTGCTCACGCCCCTAGTGTAGCGCTCCGGGGTCGTGCGGAATCAAGGCTGTGAGTGACCCGTCAGGGCAGAGATTTCAATCCCGACCGCGGCCACACGCTCACGGTCAGCGCGATGCGTACGGTCGCGGCCAGATACGGAAGGGCAGCGCGCAGTACGTGAGCAGAAGAGGCGTCATTGGCGTCGGTCCAGATCGAACGCCGCCCGATTGTGCCGGCGCCAGACCAGCATGAGGCCGAAGGCGAGGACGACGGCGGCGCTCTCGAGAATCGTGCGCAGGGTCCCTGTCGGAACGTCGACCTCGATGACGCCGATCAGCGCCACGAGGAGCACTCCAAGTCCGTACAGTTGCCACCACAGCGGCTTCATGGGTTCCTCCCGTGCCCATGAGACGGCCGGATGGGATCAACACGGCGCCAAACTGGCGGCGATTCGTGTAAATACGACGTCAACATCGGAACGGTGGGACAGCCGTGACGTGACAGGTATTTTGACGGATCTTTTACGTCACGCCGCCGGATCTTGACGGCGTCTTAAGGCGGAAGGGCTCTATCGTTCTTGGTTGGAGGCGGACATGGACTGGATGGACTGGCTCTACGTCGGACTCAGCGTCCTCTTCTTCGGCCTCACCTGGGCGTTCGTCAAGCTCTGTGAGCGCGTGTAGGAGGCTCGCATGCCACTGCTCTACGTCGTCGGCGGTCTCGTCTCGCTGGGGTTGTTGATCTACCTCGTGCTGGCGCTGCTCAAGCCGGAGCTCTTCGCATGACTGGCAACGGGATCTTGCAAATCGCGTTCTATCTCGTCGTCCTGCTGGCGCTGGCCAAGCCTCTCGGCGCGTACATGGCGCGCGTGTACGAGGGCCAGCCGATCGTGCTCGACCGGATACTCGGCTGGCTCGAGCGCCTCATCTACCGGGCGTCCGGCGTCGTGCCCGGCGCGGAGATGGGCTGGAAAACTTACGCCCTGACGATGCTTCTCTTCAACCTGGCCGGACTGCTGGCGGTGTACGCGCTCCAGCGCCTCCAGGGCCTGCTGCCGCTCAACCCGGCCGGGCTTGGCCCGGTGTCGCCGGACTCCTCGTTCAACACGGCGGTGAGCTTCGCGACGAACACCAACTGGCAGGGCTACGGCGGCGAGACGACCATGAGCTATCTCACGCAGATGCTCGCGCTGACCGTGCAGAACTTCGTGTCGGCGGCCACGGGCATGGCGGTCGCGGTTGCGCTGATCCGCGGATTCGCCCGCCGCTCCGCCGAGACGATCGGCAACTTCTGGGTCGATCTCACGCGCACGACGCTCTACGTTCTGCTGCCCCTCTCCTTCGTCTTCGCGCTCGTGCTCGTCTCCCAGGGCGTGGTGCAGACGTCCGGCCCGTACGTGAAGGTCGCGGTCGTGCAGCCGTCTGAATACGACGAGCCGGTGACCGACAAGGACGGCAAGCCGGTGCTCGACGAGAAGGGCCAGCCCAGGACTAAGAAGTCCACGCTGACCGAGCAGGTCATTGCGGTGGGGCCGGCGGCCTCGCAGATCGCGATCAAGCAGCTCGGCACGAACGGCGGCGGCTTTTTCAACGTGAACTCGGCCCATCCATTCGAGAACCCGACGCCGCTCTCGAACTTCCTCGAGCTGCTGGCCATCCTGTTGATCTCGGCGGCGCTCTGCTACACGTTCGGTGTCATGGTCGGCGACACGCGCCAGGGCTGGGCGGTCCTCGCCGCCATGACCGTGATCTTCGTCGCGCTCCTGCTCGTGTGCGTCGTGGCCGAGCAGAACGGCCACGTCCTCGTGAAGCAAGGTGTCGACCACACCGCGAGCGCGCTGCAATCCGGCGGCAACATGGAGGGTAAGGAGGTGCGATTCGGCATCGCGAGCTCGGCCCTCTGGGCCACCGCGACGACCGCGGCCTCCAACGGGTCGGTGAACGCGATGCACGACTCCTTCACGCCAATCGGCGGGCTTGTGCCCATGTGGCTGATCCAGCTCGGTGAAGTGATCTACGGCGGGGTCGGCTCCGGCCTATACGGGATGCTGATGTTCGCGATCATCGCGGTCTTCGTGGCCGGGCTCATGGTCGGGCGGACGCCGGAGTACCTGGGCAAGAAGATCGAGTCGTACGAGATGAAGATGTCGTCGCTGGTCATCTTGATCACGCCCGCGCTCGTGCTCATCGGGACGTCCGTCGGCGTCGTCACCGCGGCCGGCAAGGCCGGGATCGCGAACCCGGGAATTCACGGGTTCAGCGAGATCCTCTACGCGTTCTCCTCGGCATCCAACAACAACGGCAGCGCCTTCGCCGGCCTCTCGGCGAACACCCCCTTCTACAACACGGCGCTCGGGCTCTGCATGCTGTTCGGCCGCTACTGGCTGGCGGTGCCGGTGCTGGCGATCGCCGGGGCCCTGGCGCGCAAGAAGATCGTCCCGGTCGGCGCGGGCACCTTGCCCACCCACACCCCGCTCTTCGTCGGGCTGCTGGTCGGCGTGGTGCTCCTGGTCGGGGCACTCACGTTCGTGCCAGCGCTGGCGCTGGGCCCGATCGTCGAGCATCTGACGCTGATCGCAGCCAAGTGAGGTGACATTTCCATGGCTGGCACGGTAAAGGCCCGCTCATTGTTCGACGCAGCGATCGTCCGGCAGGCGATCGTCGACGCCTTCCGCAAGCTGACGCCCCGGCGCCAGGTGCGGAACCCCGTCATGTTCGTCGTCTATGTAGGCTCGATCCTGACGACCCTGCTCTGGGTCCAGGCTCTCGTCGGACAGGGCGAGGCGCCGGGGTGGTTCATCTTCTGGGTGTCCGTCTGGCTATGGTTCACTGTGCTCTTCGCGAACTTTGCCGAGGCGATGGCGGAGGGACGCGGCAAGGCGCAGGCCGCCTCGCTGCGCAGAGCACGGCGCGACCTCCAGGCCAAGCGGCTGGCGCGGCCCGAGCGTCATGCTCGATTCGAGCTGGTGTCGGCCTCGAGCCTCCGCAAGGGGCAAGCCGTCCTGGTCGAGGCCGGCGATTTCATCCCGGCCGACGGAACTGTCGTCGAGGGTGTCGCGTCGGTGAACGAGTCGGCGATCACGGGCGAGAGCGCCCCGGTCATCCGCGAGAGCGGCGGCGACCGCAGTTCGGTCACCGGCGGTACGCAGGTGCTCTCGGACTGGCTCATCGTCGAGGTCACCGCCGACCCCGGCGAGGCGTTCCTCGACCGCATGATCTCGCTGGTCGAGGGCGCCAAGCGGCAGAAGACGCCGAACGAAATCGCGCTCGACATCCTGCTGGCGGCCATGACCATCATCTTTCTGCTGGCGACCGCGACCCTGCTGCCGTTCTCGCTCTACAGCGTGGGCGCGGCCGGGCAGGGGACGCCGGTGACGGTGACAGTCCTGGTGGCCCTCCTGGTGTGCCTGATCCCGACGACCATTGGAGCACTGCTCTCGGCGATCGGTATCGCGGGCATGGACCGGATGATCCAGAAGAACGTCATCGCCATGTCCGGGCGCGCCGTCGAGGCGGCCGGCGACGTCGACGTGCTGCTCCTCGACAAGACCGGCACGATCACCCTCGGCAACCGCCAGGCTACCGCCTTCTTTCCCACCGACGGCGTCACCGAGGCCGCATTGGCCGACGCCGCTCAGCTCGCGTCCTTGGCCGATGAGACTCCGGAAGGCCGGAGCATCGTCGTCCTGGCCAAGGACAAGTACGGCATCCGTGAGCGCGAGGTCGAGAAGATGGGCGCCACCTTCGTGGCGTTCACGGCGCAGACGCGAATGAGCGGCGTCAACCTCAACGGCCGCCAGATCCGGAAAGGCGCCGCGGACGCGATCGAAGCTCACGTCAAGCGACTCGGCGGCACTGTCTCCGCCGGCGTGCGCGGCGTGGTGGACAGAGTCGCGAAAGAGGGGGCGACGCCGCTGGTGGTCGCCGACGGCGGCAGCGTGCTCGGGGTCATCCAGCTCAAGGACATCGTGAAGGGCGGAATCAGCGACCGGTTCGGGGAGCTGCGCCGCATGGGCATCAAGACGGTGATGATCACCGGCGACAACCCGCTCACCGCGGCGGCGATCGCGGCGGAGGCCGGCGTCGACGAGTTTCTCGCCGAGGCGACGCCCGAGGCCAAGCTCAAGCTGATCCGTGACACGCAGGCTCAGGGACGGCTGGTCGCCATGACCGGCGACGGCACCAACGACGCCCCGGCGCTTGCCCAGGCCGACGTGGCCGTCGCCATGAACACCGGCACCCAGGCGGCCAAGGAAGCCGGCAACATGATCGACCTCGACTCGAATCCGACGAAGCTCCTCGAGGTGGTCGAGACCGGCAAGCAGATGCTGATGACCCGCGGAGCGCTCACGACGTTCAGCATCGCCAACGACGTGGCCAAGTACTTCGCGATCATCCCGGCGGCGTTCGCCACGACGTATCCGGTGCTCGAGACGCTCAACATCATGCGGCTGGCGACGCCCCAGAGCGCGATCCTGTCCGCGGTCATCTTCAACGCGCTGATCATCGTCGCGTTGATCCCGCTGGCCCTGAAGGGCGTCCGCTACCGGGCGATCGGCGCCGCGGCCGTCCTGCGCCGTCACGTCTGGATCTACGGCGTCGGCGGCATCCTCATCCCGTTCCCCGGCATCAAGCTGGTCGACATGATTCTCGTCGCCCTTCACCTCGTATAGGGGACTGACGCCATGCTGACGCACGTTCGTGCCGCGGTCGTCTCGCTCGCCCTCTTCACCGTCGTCACGGGCCTGGCCTATCCGGCGATCGTAACGATGATCGCCCAGCTCGCGTTCCCGCACCAGGCCAACGGCAGCCTGATCGTGAAAGATGGCAAGGCCGTGGGCTCGGCTCTGATCGGACAGTCGTTCGACGACCCGAAGTATTTCTGGGGTCGTCCCTCCGCCACCAGCCCGTTCGGCTACAACGCGGGCGCCTCGGGAGCCTCGAACCTGAGCCCGACCAACGCCGACCTGATCAAAGCCGTGCAGGGCCGGGTCGAGGCGCTTCGCGCGGCCGATCCCGGCAACACCGCGCCCGTGCCGGTCGACCTCGTCACGGCCTCGGGCAGCGGGCTCGACCCCCACATCAGCCCGGCGGCAGCGCTTTACCAGACGGGGCGCGTGGCCCGCGTGCGCAAGCTCGACGAGGCCGTCGTGCGAGATCTCGTCGCGCGGCACACGGAAGGCCGGCTGTTCGGCCTTCTCGGCGAGCCCCGCGTGAACGTACTCGCGCTGAACCTGGCTCTCGACGCGCGGGGGCGGTGATCGGCGGCGAGAGTCGGGCGGCACGACCAAAGTCGGCACCGGCGCGGAAGTCGGGGCGATATCATGACAGGGGCGCGGCTAGGATCACAGCGTACCCTGTGACCATGAGCGATCAAGACCAGGATCGGTTGCTGGAGGCGACGCGGAACTTCGCCCGCGGCAAGGCCGACGCTCACGAGCGGGAAACGTTCGATGCGGCGCATCCGGCCGACCTCGCGGCGGTGCTCCGCCAGCTTCCGCTCGCCGATCAGGTCGCGATCCTCCGCGCGCTGTCCCGCGAGCGCGCCGGAGATCTCATTCCCCATCTCGACGACCAGGCGCTCCTCGAGCTGGTGCGGGTGCTGGACGAGGTCGAGGTCTCGCAGATCCTCGACGAGATGCCCGCCGAGCACGCCGCCGACGTCGTCGAGGAGCTGCCCGCCGAGCAGGCCGAAAAGATCCTCGGCCTCATGCAGGAGGAGAAGTCCGAAGAGGTCCAGGAGATCCTCGAGTATCCCGAGCATTCGGCGGGCCGCCTCATGGCGCCGGACTTCGTGGCCGTCCGCACGGACGCGACCGTCGAGCAGGCGATCAAGCACATCCGCGATTCGGTCTCTACCGAGCGCGCCTTCGAGCTGTTCGTCGTGGACGACCATCAGCACCTGGTCGGCGCGGTGCCGCTGCGGCGCCTGCTCACCGCCGATCCGAGCACGCCGGCCTTCGCGATTCGCGACGAGAACGTCATCAGCGTGACCCCCGAGATGGACCAGGAAGAGGTCGCGCGGATCGTGGCGAAGTACGACCTGGTAGCGATCCCGGTGGTCGACAAGCGCAATCGCCTGGTGGGGACGATCACCGTCGACGACGTCGTCGACATCGTCCACGAGGAGGCGTCGGAGGACATCTTCCGCATGGCCGGCTCGGACGCGGCCGAGCTGGACCGGCGCTCGCCGCGTCAGGTCGCGCTGCTGCGCCTGCCCTGGGTGCTGGCGACGCTCGTGATCGAGCTCCTGGCGGGGGTGGTCATCCACTACTTCGATCAGACGCTGAGCAGGGTCATCCTGCTCGCCTCGTTCATGCCGGTGATCCAGGCGATCTCCGGCAACACCGGCCTGCAGTCGGTGACGATGGTCGTACGCGGCCTCGCGACTGGGCAGGTGAGGGTCGGCCAATGGTGGGAGCCGCTCCGGCGGCAGGTCCAGACCTCCAGCATTCTGGGCGGAATCTGCGCGCTCACGGTCGGGATCGTCGGCTGGGTGTGGCATTCGGCGGCGTTCGCGTGCGTGGTGGCGCTCTCGATGTTCATCTCGGTGAACCTCTCGGGCTTCGCCGGGACGACGATTCCCATGCTCTCCAAGAGCCTCGGCTTCGATCCAGCGATCACCGCGGGGCCGTTCGAGACGGCGTTTCAGGACGTTCTGGGCGTGACGATCTTCCTCTCGCTCGCCACCGCGCTCCTGCACTGGCTCACCTGAGCGCGGCACCGCCGGCGGCCGCGAGCTAACGCGCGACTTCCTCCAGCTCGGGCTCGACGGGCTCGGGCATGTCTGCGGTGACGACTGGCCCCCGCCCGCGGCGGTGAGACGGGATCACGCGCATGGTCACGCGCTCGCCGGCGCATTCGCACCAGTCGATGTGATCGAGCGCGGTGCGGTTGCGTCGCGTCCACCCGACCATCGCGCCGAAGCCGGCCAGGACGAACCCGCACCGGAGCGCCGTCAGCTCGGCGCCCGGGGCGACGAGCATTTCGACCACCGCCAGCGCAGCGAGCATGAGGCCGGCCAGCGCATAGAGGCCGCCCCACCTCGGGCCGGGAAGCGTTCGCGACCTTCCGGAACGTTCGCTCACGCCGCACATCGAGGCACCGGTTCCACCCTGCCACTCGCCGCCTCAAACGCGCGTCAAGATCGGTGCCGGCTCCGTTAAAAACTCGTAAAAATCGCGGCGAGGCGATACCGGGCTCGCGGAGAGGATTAGAGTCGAAGTGGACGCCATGCGACTCGCCCTCGTGAAGCGCCTTGTCGTCGGCGCGCCGATGCCGCTCGCCCAGGCTCGGCACGAACGCCTCAGTAAGACCGTCGCCCTCGCGGTGTTCGCCTCCGACCCCCTGTCCTCGGTGGCGTACGCGACCGAGGAAATCCTGCTGGTGCTCATGCTGGGCGGCGCCGCCGCGCTCAGCTACTCGCTGCCGGTCGCGATCGGCATCGGCGCCCTGCTCGCGGTCGTGGTGGTTTCGTACCGCCAGACGGTCGCGGCCTACCCGCAGGGTGGCGGCGCATACCTGGTTGCGAAGGACAATCTCGGCCAGTACCCGGCGCTGATCGCCGCCGCGGCCCTGCTGGTTGACTACGTGCTGACGGTGTCGGTCTCCGTCGTCGCCGGCATCGCGGCGCTGACCTCGGCGATGCCGGAGCTCCACCCCTATCGCATCGTGATGAGCGTCCTGGCGGTGGCGGGGATTGCCCTCGGCAACCTCCGCGGCGTGCGGGAGTCGGGCCGGCTCTTCGCGGCGCCGACCTACTTCTTCGTGACCTGCATTCTGGTCACGGTGGCGTACGGGCTCGTCGGCGCGATCTTCAACTGGCTGCCCGAGGCGCCGTACCAGCCCCATCCGCCGGGGCTCGAGGGCCTCGGCCTGTTCCTGCTCTTGCGAAGCTACGCCGCCGGGTGCACGGCGCTCACGGGCGTCGAGGCGGTGTCCAACGGAGTCCAGGCGCTCAAGCCGCCCGAGGGCCGCAACGCCCAGGCGGTCATGACCGCACTCGGCGTCATCTCGATCGTGATGTTCCTCGGTATCACGTATCTCGCCTACGACTTCGGGATCGTCCCGGGCGGCGACGAGACCGTCGTGTCGAAGATCGCGCGCCGGGTTTGGGGCAACGGGATGCCGTACTACGCGGTCCAGGTCTCGACGCTGCTCATCCTCGTGCTCGCGGCCAACACCTCGTATGCCGACTTCCCGCGGCTCTCGTCGATCCTGGCCCGCGACCGCTTCGTACCCCGGCAATTCGCGAACCAGGGCGATCGCCTCGTGTTCTCCAACGGCATCCTGATCCTGAGCGGCTTCGCGATTCTCCTGATCGTCGCCTTCCAGGGCGACACGCATGCGCTTCTGCCCCTCTACGCGATCGGCGTCTTCATCTCGTTCACGATCTCGCAGTCGGGCATGGTGCGTCGCTGGCTGCGCCTGCGCGAGAAGGGTTGGCGCTGGCGGGTGTGGATCAACGGGATCGGCGCGCTCGTGACCGGCGTCGTGCTCCTGACGCTCGCGGTCACCAAGTTCATCGAGGGCGCCTGGATCGTCGTCGTCGTCATCCCCGTCCTGGTCACTGCGTTCATGGTGATGCACCGGCACTACGCCGAGGTGGCCCACGAGCTGTCGCTCGAGGGCTTTGAGGCCCCGCCGGTCTTCCAGCACACCGTCCTGGTACTGATCGGCGATGTGCATCGCGGCGTCGTCCGCGCGGTGCAATATGCTCGGACGCTCGCGCCGACGGCGGTGGTGCGCGCCGTCTACGTCGAGACAGATCCCGCCCACACCGCCCGCCTCGAGGACAAGTGGGGCAAGTGGGGGCTCGGGGTACCCCTGGTCGTCCTGACCTCGCCGTATCGGTCCCTGCTGCGCCCGCTGCTCGATTATCTCGACCAGATCCAATCGCGCGGTGGCGAGCAGATGCTCACGATCGTGCTGCCGGAATTCCTGCCGCGGCACTGGTGGCAGCACGTCCTGCACAACCAGACGGCCCTGCTCGTGAAGGGCGCGCTCCTCTTCCGGAAGAATACGGTGGTCGCCGACGTACCTTATTTGTTGAAGCGCTGAGGGCGCGGGCCGGGCGGTGCCTTTCACTTTGGCGCTCCGGGCAGGGGGGCCTATAGTGAAAGACGATCCGTGGAGGACCTCGCGCCACGCGCCCCGATTCGCTGAGCTCTCGGATCGCGGCGATCCCCTGGATCGCGTCGCTCGCGATCGCTCTCTTGACCGTCGCGGTCTTCGCGCCCGCGCTCGGCTATGGCTTCGTCCTCTGGGATGACGACCGCAACTTTCTGACCAATCCGTACTACCGCGGCCTCGGCTGGGCCCAGGTGCGCTGGGCCTTCACCAGCACGGTCATGGGTCACTGGATTCCGGTGACGTGGCTCACGTTCGGCCTCGACTACGCCGTCTGGCGAATGAACCCGTTCGGGTATCACCTCACGAACGTCCTGCTGCATGCGGCCAACGCGGTCCTTCTCTATGCTCTGGCGCGCGGGCTGCTCCGCCGTGCCCTGCCAGCGGCGGGGACGGGGGCGATCATGCTCGGCGCGGTAGTCGCGGCCCTCTTCTTCGCCCTTCATCCTCTGCGCGTCGAGTCGGTCGCGTGGATCACGGAGCGCCGCGACAGCCTGTCGACGCTCTTCTACCTGATCACCGTGCTCGCCTACGTAAAAGCTTGCGAGACGGAGGGCACGCCGCGCCGGCGCTGGCTCGCCGTCTCGCTCGGGGCATACGCGCTCGGTCTGCTCTCGAAGTCTGTCATCATGTCACTGCCGCTCGTCCTGCTGGTGCTCGACGTCTACCCGCTCCGGCGCGCGCGGGGTTCCTGGCGGCAGGTCCTGACGGAGAAGCTCCCGTATCTGGCGCTTGGCGTTGCCGCGGCGATCGTCTCGTTCCTGGCCCTGCGCGCGACGCTCGGGCTCACGTCCGCCGTCGCCTATCCGCCCGCGGCGCGGGTGGCCATGGCACTCCACAGCCTCGCCTTCTACCTCGGCAAGACGCTCGTGCCGGCCGGGCTCTCGCCGATGTACGAGCTTCCGGCGCGGATCGATCCCCTCGCCCCGCGGTTTCTGGCGAGCGCGCTCGCCGTCGTCGCGCTGACGATTGGTTTGATCCTGGCGCGCCGGCACTGGCCGGCCGCGCTCGCCGCGTGGGTCGTCTACGCGTTGACGATCGCGCCGGTGAGCGGGATCGTCCACAACGGTCCGCAGCTCGTCGCCGATCGCTACAGCTATCTCTCGTGCCTCGGGCCGGCGATCCTGCTCGGTGGCGGCGTCGTTGCCGTCGCGTCCGGCATGATCCGCGCGGCGCCCGCGGCGCGCGCGGCGCTCGTCGTCGCCGCCGTCCTGTGGCTCGGCGGGCTTGCGGCGCTCACGCGGGAGCAGCTCCCGGTCTGGCGGGACTCTGACGAGATCTGGCGGCACAGCCTCGCCGTCGATCCCGACTGCGCCTTCTGCCATGGGCAATGGGGCGCCCTGCTCGGCAACCGCGGCGAGCTCGGCGCGGCGATCGCTCACTTCGAGCGCGTGGTCGCGCTCCGCCCCAACCGGGCCCATCATCGGGCCAACCTGGGCCTGGCGCTCCTCAAAGCGGGCCGGCCGGCAGAGGCGACCGAGCAGTTCAGGCGCGTGCTCGAGCAAGAGCCGGCAGATGTGGACACGCGCCGACGCCTCGGCCTCGCGCTCGCTCAGCAGGGCCGGCTCGTCGAGGCGAGCCGCGAGCTCGAGCGCGCCGTGCACGACCGCCCCCGACACGTCGAGGCCCTGACGACCTTGGGGATGATGCTGATCGATCTGGGGCGGCCGGCAGAGGCGGTCGTCTACCTGGAGCGGGCCATCGCGCTGGACCCGGCTTCGGCGGCGGCGCAGGAGGCGCTGACGCGCGCCCGGAGTGCGCTACGGTCGCACGCCCTCGACGGCGAGCAGGTACTGGACGTGTGACTGGGCGGCCTCGCTGAGCCAGGCGCGGTAGTCGACCTCGGCGGCACGGCGTGCGCCCTCGCTGATCGCGCCGTCGGCGACCATCTGGTGGCCGCGGGTGGCGGCGACGGTGGCCCAGATGCCGGCACGCGTCTCGAAGTCGGGATCGCCGCGCCGCGTGATCTCGCTCTGGTCGGTCGACGTGATCGCGGTCAGTCCAACCGCAGCCAGGAGCTTCTCCAGCCGGTCGGCGATCGCGTTGTCCAGGCCCGCGGCGGCGCGCCATCGAAGAAACGCCTCGACGAATCGGCGCATGCTCGCCGGCGGCTCCGGGGTCCACGACACCTTCTCGTGGTTGTAGTCCAGGACGACGATGCGCCCGCCGCGCCTCAACCCCTTCGTCATCCCGCGCAGCGCGGACTCGGGATCGGCCAGCCACTGTAGCACGCGCGCCGCGGCGACGATGTCGAACTCGCCGCGGAACGGAAGCGCCTGGACATCGATGACGTAGAACGACAGGCCGGGCACGCGCCGATGCGCGGAGCGGGCCGCCTCGATCATCGAGGGGTTGACGTCGACGCCAACTGCGCGGCCCTCGGGGCCGACGGCTTCGGCAATGCCCCGGGTGATGGCGCCGGTGCCGCAGCCGACGTCGAGCACGGCGAGCCCCGGACGCAACAGAGCCGCAAGCCGGCGGTGGTCGCCGCCGAGCGAGCGGAAGTCGAGGATTTCGCGCGTGCCGTCGGGCATGTGCGCCCGGCGTCGCGCCTCGTCGCCGGTGGGCGCATCACCCTCGGCTATCATGAATGCCCAGTGGCGACCACCTCGACCGAGCTCAGACGCGCGCTGGCCGGTTGGCCGTGAGGGCCGCCCGCATGCGGTCGAGCGCCTCGGTCAGGATCGAGCGCGGACAGCCGAAGTTCAGCCGGACGAACCCCGCACCGCCCGGGCCGAACAGCGCGCCGTCGTGCAGGGCGACCTTCGCCCGCTCCAGGAAGAACGTGAACGGATCGCCGGCGGCCTCGCCGACCTTCGTGCAGTCGAGCCAGGCCAGATAGGTCGCCTCGGGCGTCGCGGCCCGCACGCCGGGCAGGCGCGTGCGCACATAGTCCATGGTGAAGTCGCGGTTGGCTTCGAGGTAGCGGATCAGCTCGTCGAGCCACGCCTGGCCGTCGCGGTACGCCGCATAGGCCGCGGTGAAGCCGAGGACGTTCACCGTCGACACGAGGTCGACGCGCGCCGCCACGAACTTCGCGCGCAGGTCGGCGTTCGGGATGACCGCGACCGAGCACTTGAGACCCGCCAGGTTGAACGTCTTGCTCGGCGCCATGAGCGTGATCGTGCGCTCGGCGATCTCCGGATCGAGGGAGGCGATCGGCGTGTGCCGCTGCCCCGGATAGGTCAGCTCGCAATGGATCTCGTCGGCGACGATCGAGAGGCCGCGGTGCAGACACACTTCCGCCAGCCGCGAGAGCTCGTCACGCCGGAAGACGCGGCCCACCGGGTTGTGCGGGTTGCAGAGCAGGAAGAAGCGCGTGCGGTCGCGGACCACCGAGTTGAAGGCGTCGAAGTCAACCTCGTAGCTTCCGTCTGCTCGGCGGGCGAGCGGTGCCTCCTCGCGGGTGAGATCCATGTTGGAGGCGGCGCGGAGGATGGGCGGGTACACCGGCGTCATGAGGACGAGGCCGTCACCCGGCTTCGCAAGGATGCGCCCGGCCACGTTGAAGCCCGGAATGACACCGGGGATGATCACCACCGCGTCCGGCGAGACACGCCAGCCGTAGCGCTTGAGCAGCCGGTCGGCGAAGAGCTGGTGGAACTCGGGTTGCTCGAACGTGATGTAGCCGTAGACCCCATGCTCCACGCGTTCGCGCAGGGCGCGGATCACGGGCTCGGGCGACTGGAAGTCCATGTCCGCCACCCAGAGCGGCAAGACGTCGGGGCCGTACTTCTGCCACTTGGAGCTGTCGGAGTGGCGGCGATCGATCAGGCGATCGAAGTCGTAGGTCATGGCGGTTCAAGTTATCATGCTCGGGCGCAAGAGTCCTTAACGGAGGGTACCCATGGCAATGCGGATCGGGATCATCGGGGCCGGGGCCATCGGCAGCGTCGTCGGTGGCATGCTCACCAGGGCCGGGCACGACGTGACGCTCATCGACCAGTGGCCGGAGCACGTGGAGAAGATGCGGAAGGACGGCCTCCGCCTCAGCGGGACGTGCGGCGACCACGTCGTCCGGGTCAAGGCCCTCCACATCTACGAGGCGCAGTCGATCACCGAGCCCTTCGACGCGGTCTTCATCTCCGTCAAGTCGTACGACACGGAGTGGGCGGCGTCACTGGGCGTCCAGTACCTCAAGAAGCCGAACGGGGTGATGGTCGACTTTCAGAACGGGATCAACGACGAGCGCGTGGCGGCCATCGCCGGCCGCGAGCGGACGCTCGGCAGCGTCATCACGATCGGCGCCGGCATGTACGAGCCCGGTCACGCCATGCGTACCGACACCGGCTCGATCGGCTTCAAGATCGGCGAGCTCGACGGCAAGGACACCGAGCGCGCGCGAGAGCTGGCCAAGATCATGAACGACGTTGCGGTGTCCAAGGTGACGACGAACCTCTTCGGCGAGCGGTGGTCGAAGCTCACCGTGAACTGCATGGCCAACCCGCTGGCGGGGCTCTCGGGCCTTAGCACCGCGGAGGTGCGCACCCAGCGCGAGCCGCGGCTCATCGCGATCTACGTGGGCGGCGAGGTCGTGAAGGTCGGACGCGCGTGCGGCTTCGAGGTCGAGCCCATCTACGGCATCGCTTCGCAGAGGTTCGTTGACGCTTATGAAGGCCGCGGGCTCGCCGAGGTCGAGAAGGACGTGGCGGCGGAAGGCGCGCGGCGCGGCGGCGGGAGGCCCTCGCTCCTGCAGGACGTCATGCGCGGGCGCCGCACCGAGATCGACTATCTCAACGGCTATGTCTGCGACCAGGGGCGTCAGAAGGGCATCAAAACCCCGGTCAACGACGCCGTCGTGGCAGCGGTGCGCAGCTACGGTGTCGGCAAGCTCAAGCCGGATCCGAAGAATCTCGAGCCCATTCTGAAAATCCTGCCGACGCGGTAATCAGACGGCGCACGGCGCCGGCGGTGAGATACCGTCGGCGCCTTCGCCGTACTGCTCAGCCAACGAAATCGGCAGGTGAGACCGCCGTCGATGGAAATGCAACCAGGACCTGTCGATCAGCGGTGACGAATGGCACGCGCAGGTCCTGGGCCAGCGCGACGTTCGCCGGATCTCTCGTACACGAACCAGGAGCGCGTCGACGTCGAGCGGCGAAGACTGGACCAAAGACTCCAGGCATGCGATGACATCGAGATTTAGGCTTCGGCGGTGCAGGGCTGCGCGCGCCTTGAGTCGCCGCAACACCGGTTGGGGCACGTTCTTGATGGTCAGGTTCGCCCACACTCGGGATACCCGGGATCGCTCAGAACTCGAAAAAGCCCTTGCCGGTCGTCTGCGTGTCGAAGAGGCGATAGGCTTCGTCGGCCTGATCGAGCCTGAACCGGTGCGTGAGGAGCTGGTCGAGCGGCACCTTGCGGTCGGCGATGAAGCGGGCGCACTCGGCCTGGCCCACGCTCGAAAAGGTCCACGACGCGTGGATCGTCAGCTGCCGGCGGATCATGTCCTGGCTGATGTCGAAGGTCGTCGTGTTGCCCTCGCCCACGAAGGCGACGCGCCCCCAGGTGGTCGCGCAGCGTACCGCGGCCACACGCGCCTCGGGGTTGCCGGTGCAGTCCATCGCGGTCTCCACGCCCTCGCCCTGGGTCAGCTCGCGGAGCGCCGCGACCGGATCGGTCTCGCGCGCGTTGATGACCGTCTCGGCGCCGAACCTGCGGGCGAGCGCGAGTCGCTCGGGGGCGACGTCGATGGCGATCACGCGGGCGCCCATGGCGCGCCCGAGCATGGTGGCGCTGAGCCCGACCGGGCCTTGACCGAAGACCGCGAGCGTGTCACGACCAGACACGTCGAGACGCTTGAGCGCGCCGTACGCTGTACCGGTCCCGCACGAGATGGCGGCGCCCGCCGGGAAGCCGATCGAGTCGGGCAGCGGCACGAGCGTGTAGGCCGGCACGCTGATGAACGGCGCGTGGCCGCCGTGGCCCGTCATGCCGTACACGACGATGCCCTGCCGGCAGAGCTGGGCCCAGCCGACGCGACAGTGCTTGCACCGCCCGCAGCCCTTGTAGTGATGGACCATCACGCGCTGCCCGGTGGGCGCGTCAGCCTCGGCCACGCCCGGCCCGCGCTCGGCGACGACACCGCACGGCTCGTGACCCGCGATGACGGGCCCGCCGCTGCCGCCGAGCCCGAGGGCCGCGGCGGCGTTGCCGGCAGCGCGGTAGGGATGCAGGTCGCTCCCGCACATGCCCGAAGCCTTCATGGCCACCACCACCTCGCCGGGCCCCGGCTTCGGATCCGGGAAGTCGCGAATCTCGAGCTTGCGATTTCCAAGGAAAACTACGCCCCGCATAGGTCCTCCTTTGCGGCTACCCTATCACCAATTGAGGTCTCGCGAGGGAGAGCGCGATGACGCAGCCGATGAAGCTCGGCGAAGTGACGATTTCCCGCGTGATCGAGATCGACCGCTCATCGTTTCCGACCGCGTCCATGCTGCCGGACTCGACGGCTGCCGAGATCGCCGCCCACCATCACTGGCTCAAGCCGCACTTCTTCGACGAACGCATCGGCGACCTCGGCTCGCGCATTCAGACCTACGTCGTGCGCACCCCGCGCCACACGATCCTGATCGACACCGGCGTCGGCAACGACAAGGCGCGCACCGGCGCGCCCGCCTGGAACATGCGGCAGGGCACCTACCTCGACGATCTCGCCGCGGTCGGCGTCACGCCTGAGCAGGTCGACTTCGTCGTGTGCACGCACCTGCATGTCGACCACGTCGGCTGGAACACGCGCTGGCAGGACGGACGCTGGATTCCGACGTTCCCGAACGCCCGGTACGTCATCGCGGGCGCGGAGTACGAGTTCTGGAAGCACGAGAGCGACGCGGGCAAGGAGGAGTCGGGGTGCATCGCCGACAGCGTCGTGCCCGTGGTCGAGGCGGGACAGGCTGTGCTCGTCGACAGCGACTTCAAGATCGGCGAGCATCTGCGCTTCGAGCCGTGGGTCGGTCACACACCGGGTCACGTCTGCGTCCGCCTCACGACCTCGGCGGGCACCGCCGTCTTCTCGGGCGATCTGATGCACCGCACCGTGCAGGTCGCCGAGCCCCAGTGGTCGAGCCGCTTCTGCTACGACGCGGCAAAGGCACGCGAGACGCGGCGCGCGTTCGTGGAGCAGCATGCGGATTCAGGCACGCTGATCTTGGCCGGGCACTTTCCGCAGCCAGGCTTCATCGTCCGCGCGGGCGGCGGCCATCGTTTCACCCCGGCTGCCTAGACACGCCGATCTGACGAGACCGAAGGCGCGCCGCCCCGCCCTCTCAGGACGCGAGGGCGGGCTTGCGATCGAACCACGGATGCGCGGCTTCGAGCTGCGCGGCCAGGCGGAACAACGTCGCCTCGTCGCCGTAGCGCGCGACGAGCTGGGTTGCGACGGGCAGCCCCTCGGGTGAGCGCCCAAGCGGCAGCATCACGGCGGGCTGGCCGGTGAGGTTGAACCACACCGTGAAGGGCGAGAAGGCAAAGACCCGCCGCCAGTACTCGTCGACGTCGTCCATCATCATGTCGAGCCAGCCGAGCTTCACCGGCAGGGTCGCGAGGCCGGGCGTGAGCAGAACGTCCCAGTCCGCGTGGAACGCGGCCATCTGTCGCCCGAGCTTGTGCGCGGCCTGGGTCGCCCGGACGTAGTCGGCCCCGCTGACCGCAAGGCCAAGCCTCGCGGTCGCCCACGTCACCTTCTCGACCTCGTCCGGCTGGGCGGCGCGTCCCTTCGTCGGGTGACTCGCGAGGTTCACGACCGTGTTGGCCGCGGCCAGCGTCAGGAATGTGGCGATGACGGCCGGCCGGTCGATCGGTGGGTCGACCTCCTGGACGCGATGACCGAGGTCGGCGCAGAGCCGGACGGTCTCGCCCAGTGCGCGCAGGCTCTCGGCGTCGATCTTCGCGCCGTTCGGGGGCAGGCTCGTGTACGCGATCCGAAGAACCCCCGGGTCAGCGCCGATCTCCTCTCGGAACGGCCGGGCCGGCGGCGGGGCGACGTAGGGATCGCCCGCGCCCGTGCCGCACGTCGCGTCGAGCAGCGCCGCGCTGTCGCGCACGGACAGGGTCACCGCGTGCTCGACCGAGCAGCCGCCGAGCCCCTCGCCGAGGAAGGGCGTCATCGTGTTGCGTCCGCGGGTCGGCTTGAGGCCGACGAGCCCGCAGCAGGCGGCGGGGGCGCGGATCGAGCCGAAGCCGTCGGTGGCGTGCGCCATCGGGAGCACGCGCGCGCCCACCGCGGCCGCCGCTCCACCGCTCGAGCCGCCCGAGATGCGCGTCGGGTCCCAGGGATTGCGGGTCGGGCCGTGCAGCCGAGGCTCGCAGGTGAGCGAGAGCCCGAGCTCGCATGTGTTGGTGCGTCCGAAAATGACCAGGCCGGCCCGCTTGAGCCGGCGGACATGCTCGCTGTCGACGGCCGGCGCCGGCGCATCGGCGAAAAACGACGAGCTCCGCGTCATCCTCACGCCGGCGATCGAGGCGGTAAGGTCCTTCATGAGGAACGGCACGCCGGCGAACGGTCCGTCCGGCAGTCCCGCCGCGATCGTGGCGCGCCCGTAGTCGTAGAGCGGCATCGTCACGGCGTTGATGGACGGGTTGCGAGCCTCGACCCGAGCGATGGCGGCGTCGAGCAGCTCGCCCGGCGACACCTGTCGCCGGCGCACCAGCTCGGCGAGGCCCAGCGCGTCGTACCGCTCGTACTCGGCGAATCCGCTCACGGCGTTCCCTGCGTCATCGACGGCATGTTAGCCGAACCGGGGAGTTCCGGTGCGGGCATAATGGTGGGGCCGCATGCCCGATCAGGAAATCGACGACCACAGCCACAATCCGCTCGTTCGCTACTTCAGGGTCCTGGGGCCGGGGCTCGTCACCGGCGCGTCGGACGACGATCCGAGCGGCATCGCGACCTACGCGGTGGCCGGCGCCGCGCTCGGCTTCGGGATGCTCTGGACGGCGCCGGCCACGCTGCCGCTGATGGCGGCCGTGCAGCTCATCTGCGCGCGGATCGGCCTCGTGACCGGCCGCGGCCTCGCCGGCACCATTCGCGGACACTACCCGCGGCCGTTTCTCTACGGTGCCTGCCTCTTGCTGCTGGTCGCCAACGTTTTCAACATCGCAGCGGATCTCGCGGGGATGGCGGACGCGGCCCAGATGCTCACCGGTGTGCCGTTGCTGCTGTCGATCCCCCTCTTCGGGGCGATCATTCTGCTGGCGACCGTCTACCTGAACTATGCGCGCTTCGCCCAGTACCTCAAGTGGCTGACCGCGGTGCTGCTTGCCTACGTCCTGGCGGCGTTTCTCGCCGGGCCCGACTGGCGGCGGGTCGCCATCGCCACCTTCACCCCGCGCTTCGCCTGGGACACCACGTACATCACGACGCTGGTCGGCGTGCTCGGCACGACGATTTCGCCCTATCTGTTCTTCTGGCAGGCCTCGCACGAGGTGGAGCAAGAAAAGGCCCAGGGCCGACGGACGCTCGCCCAGCGCCGCGGCGCCACGGGACATGAGCTGTCCGACGCGCGGCTCGATGTCGTCACCGGCATGTTCTTCTCGAACGTCGCGATGTTCTTTATCATGCTCGCGACCGCCGTCACCCTGCATCCGGCCGGCCACACCGAGATCCAGACCGCGCGTCAGGCCGCGGAGGCGTTGCGCCCCCTGGCCGGCGACCTCGCCTACGCCCTCTTCGCGCTGGGGCTGATCGGCACCGGACTTCTCGCCGTACCAGTGTTGGCCGGATCGGCGTCCTTCGCGGTCGCCGAGGTCTTCGGCTGGCGCTCGGGGCTCGATCTCACGCCGCGGCGCGGCCGCCGCTTCTATATGGTCTTCGCCGGGGCCGTGATCGCCGGGATGCTGCTGGACCTCGCCGGGACGAATCCGATGCGCATGCTCTTTCTCTGCGCCGTTCTCAACGGTCTTCTCGCCCCGCCGCTCCTGCTGCTGGTCATGCTGGTCAGCCGCAATCGCGCCATCATGGGCGAGCACGCGAACGGGCCCTGGCTGAACGGACTGGGCTGGACGGCCACGACCGTCATGTCGCTCGCGGCTCTGGCGTTCTTCGCGACCGTGTGGTGAAGGCGCCCCGAACGTGAGAGACCGCCTTGTGCTGCAGACGATCGGCGCGGTGTCCCTCGCGGTCGTCCTCGTCGTCGGCTATCTGGTTGTCGGGCGCCGTCCCGAGAGCGACGCCACGCCAGGCCTGGCCGCATCATTGCCGCTGGTCAACGCGTGCCTGAACGCGACGAGCGCCGCGCTCCTGACCGCGGGTTATGTGTTCATCCGGCACCGCCGCGTCACCGCGCACAAGACGTGCATGGTGTCGGCCCTTCTTGTGTCGACCCTCTTCCTCGTCTCGTACGTCACCTACCATTCCCTCGTCGGCTCCCGTCCCTTCGGGGGACAGGGATGGATCCGCGCCGTCTACTTTCCGCTGCTCATCTCGCACATCGTGCTGGCGGCTGTCATCGTTCCGCTGGCGCTCGTCACCGTCTATCGCGGGATCCAGGGGAGCTTCGCCCGTCACGTGCGGATCGCCCGCTGGACGCTCCCGATCTGGCTCTACGTGTCGGTGACCGGCGTGCTTGTCTACTTGATGCTCTATCGGCTGTAAGGAGCGAACGAGTGAACGACATTCGCATGCGATAGACGGCGATTGTTCGACTCGAAGATGTCGGTGAGCCCGGTCGGCTGAGAGCACTTCGCGCAATCTACCTGCATGACGTCTCGCTCTCCGTGTACTGGGACGACACGTAGCGGTTCGATGCGATCCCATTTACTCCCTATACGTCAAACAGGTTCTGACGGATTTGCGGGCTAGAAAATCGCCGAGATCCCACCAGCCGGGATGGGCAGGAGGAGTGAGCAAGAAAGGTGCTAGAGTCCAGTCGTGATCGCCGCGGGAACCGGACTCGCGACTGGGTCGACGGCCGACGATGCGGCACTCGAGGCAGCGCTGGGGGCGCTCGAGCGCAGCGGGACCGATCGAGCCGATCTGGCCCTGGTCTTCGCCACCGGTGAAGCCTATCCGCGCGCGCATGAGCTTCTGCATTCCGTCCGCCGCGTGACGGGCGCGCCGATCGTTCTCGGCTGCAGCGGCGGCGGAATTCTGACCAACCGGCGTGAGATCGAGGACGAGCCCACGGCGGTCGCGGTGCTCGCGGTCCGCTGCGAGCGCCTGGTCGCGACGCCGTTCCTCTTCGAGCGGCAGGGCGAACGCCAGGATCTCGGCACCGAGGTGGCCCAGCGGATCGGCGGTACGGTGGCCGAGGGCGGGTGCGTCCTCGCGCTGCCTGACGCGATGGGCTGCAATCCGCCGGCGCTGCTCGCGCAGCTCCACGATGCGCTGGGCTTCGTGCCGGTGCTCGGCGCGGTCGCCGCGGGCACGACGATGTTCGAGCTCTACAATACGGACGCCGCCCGCGGCGCGCTGGCCGGCGTCGCGCTGTCGGGCCTGCAGCCGGTCATCGGCGTGGCGCAGGGGTGTACGCCGATCGGCGAGCCGTTCGTCATCACGGGAGCCGAGGCCAACGTGATTCGCCGGATCGCGAATCGTCCCGCGCTCGAGATGCTGAGCGAAGCGATCCGCTCCGTGCCGGGCGCCGAGACGCGCGTCCAGCACGCCGGCGTCTTTGCGGGCCTCGCGATGGACCCCGCGAAATCCCCGCTGGAGCGGGGCGACTTCCTCGTGCGCAACCTGATCGGCGCCGATCAATCGAGCGGGGCGGTGGCGGTGGCCGAGCACGTGCGGATAGGGCAGACCGTGCAGTTCCAGATCCGCGACGCCGAGGCCTCGCGCGACGATCTGCGGGCGATGCTCGACGACGTGGCCATGCGCCTGGGCGGCCGGCGGCCCGCCTTCGGCTGCTACTTCGACTGCGCAGGCCGCGGGCGCGGACTCTTCGGCGTCCCGGATCACGACGTGACGCTCATCCGCGACCAACTCGGTGACTTCCCGCTGATCGGATTCTTCGGCAACGGCGAGTTCGCGCCGATCGGACGCCGGAACTTCTTCCACAACTATACCGGCGCCCTCGTCGTGTTCCCGGAGGCCTGAGGCGGGTGCGCGGCGTCGAGCAGATCCCCTGGCTGTACGACGGGCTATGTGCGGTGATGGAGCGCACCGGGCTTGCGCCCTTCCGGCGCTGGCTCGCGGCCGGCGCGCGGGGACGCACGCTCGATGTGGGATGCGGGACGGGTCGTGGGCTCCCCTTCTACGGCCCCGGCGCGCGCGTGGTCGGGATCGATCCGGCTCGCACCTGCCTCGCGCGCGCCGCGCGGCGCATCCCGGGCGTGCGGCTGGTGCAGGCGAGCGCGGAGGCGATGCCGTTCCACGACAGCGTCTTCGACACGGTCGTCAGCAGCCTCGTCTTCTGCAGCGTGCCCGATCCCGCGCGCGGCTTCGTCGAGGTCAAGCGCGTGCTCCGTCCGGACGGGCAGCTGCGCATGCTCGAGCACGTCCGCTCGCAACGTCGATGGAAGGCGGCGTTCCAGGATCGCGTGCAGCCCCTCTGGACGCGGCTGAGCGGCGGATGCCGCCCGAACCGAGAGACCGAACGCCTCGTCGAGGCCTCGGGATTCGTGATCGAAGGCGAGGGCCGCCTGGAGCAGGCCGACCTCCGACGCTTCTCCGCGCGACCCGCGACCGGGGGGCGCCTTCCGAGCTAGCGCTCGAGGAGCGCGCGATAGACCGAGGTCGTCCGCGCCATCGCCGCGTTGAAGGTGTATTGCGAGAGGATCAGTGCCTGGCCGGCGCGAGCCATCGCGCGTGACCGCTCCGGCTCACGCACCGAGGCCAGGATCGCGCCGGCGAGCGCGCCCGGATCACCGGGCGGCACCAGGCGACCGGTTTCGCCATCGCGCACCAGCTCGGGAATGCCGCCGACGTCGGAGCCCACGACGGGCGTGCCGACCGCGAGGGCCTGGGGGATCACCTGAGACGTCGCCTCGGAGCGGGTCGATGGAAGCACCAGCACGTCGAGCGCGGCCATCACCTCGGGCACGTCGCGGCGGAAGCCGGTGAGGAGCACGCGCGACTCCAGGCCCATCTGCCGTACGCGGGCCTTCACCTCGTCGAAGCCGACGCCGTCGCCCACGATGAGGAAGCGCGTATCGGGCGCCATCTTCAGGACTGCGCGCGCGGCGTCGAGGAACACGTTGTGGCCCTTCGAGCCACGGATGTTTGCGACGAGCCCGACCACCGGCTCGCCGCCGAGCCCGAGCTCGTCACGGACTGACTTGCCCGAGACACCAGGATGGAACTGCTCGGTATCGACGCCGGCCGAGACCGAGACGATCTTCTCGGGCGCGACGCCGGCAGCGACCACCGTTGCGCGCACGGCCTCGCCGCTCGTGATGATCCGGTCGGCAAGCCGATAGACGAGGGTATGCCGGATGGGGATCGATACGTGCCGGCTGCGTACGACCGGGCGCCCAAGGGATTTCGCCGCCAGGCTGCCGAGCCAGCTGTCGACGGAGCTATGGGTGTGGACGACGCTCACCCCGCGCTCCCGGATGAGTCGACGCAAACGGAAGAGTGCGCCGACGTCAGCCGCGGCTCGCATCCGGATCGACTCTACTGGAACGGAGGCGGCGCGCGCCTCGAGGAGTAGCAGGCTGTCGGGCTGGCACGCGATGAGCGCGTTCCAGCCGTGGCCGATCAGCCAGCGGGTTTCGGCGAGGGTGCGGATCTCCTG
>JBKPCO010000111.1:0-3914 GCA_046727415.1 Candidatus Methylomirabilota bacterium | reverse complement strand
ATCAATCGGCTTATCGCCAAGCTGCGCTGACTTTCCCCGATGAGGGTGGCGTACTTCGATTGTCCGAGCGGCGCGGCGGGGGACATGATCATGGCCTCGCTGCTGGACGCCGGAGTGCCGCTCGCCGCGCTGAAAGACGGGCTCAAGAAGCTGGCGCTCGGCGGATGGGAGCTTCAGAGACGTGAGGTCATGAAGGGGGCGTTTCGGGCCACCAAGATCGACGTCGAGATCGACAAGAGTGCGCACCAGCATCAGCGGTCGCTGCGGGACATTCTCCAGATTCTCGAGGATAGCGGGCTGGCACCGAGCGTGAAGGAGCGGGCAGGCCGAATCTTTACGCGCCTGGCGGACGCCGAGGCGCACGTGCATGGCACCAGCCGCGAGTCGGTGCACTTCCACGAGGTGGGCGCCGTTGACGCGATCGTCGACGTGACGGGCGCCGTGCTCGCGCTCGATCTCGCAGGGGTCCAGGAGGTTCACGTCTCGGCGCTTCCGATTGGCGGCGGCTACGTCGGCGGCGCCCACGGGAAGATTCCGATCCCGGGTCCGGGGACCGCCGAGCTGCTGCGCGGCTTTCCCGTGGTCGACACGGGCGTGCGGGCGGAGCTGGTCACACCCACGGGAGCCGCGATCCTCACCACGCTCGCCACTTCGGCCGGCCGGATGCCGTCCCTGACCGTCGACACAGTCGGCTACGGCGCCGGCACCATGGACCTGCCGGACACGCCCAACGTCCTGCGCTGCTTTCTGGGCGAGACGACGGCGTCGGAGGCGGGCGACGAGACCGTGCTCGAGATCGAGACGACGATCGACGACATGTCGCCCCAGCTCTACGAGCCCCTGATCGAGCGGCTGTTCGGCGCCGGCGCGCTCGACGTCTATCTGCAGCCCGTCATCATGAAGCGTGGCCGCCCCGGCATCGTCGTCACGGCGCTCTGCGCGCCCGAGCGGGTCGGCGGTCTCTCCCAGGTTTTGTTCGAAGAGTCGACCACGATCGGCGTGCGCTGGTCCGAGCGGCGCCGGGCGCGGCTCCAGAGAGAGATGATCGTGCTGACGACGACCTACGGCGCCATTCCATTCAAGGTCTCGCGCCTGCAGGGTCGGATCGTGACGGTCACGCCCGAGTTCGTCGACGTCGAGCGGATCGCCCGCGAGAAGTCCCTACCGGTGCGGGAGGTGCTGGATCAGGCCCGTGCCGACGGCCGCCGGCTCCTGGCTCCGTAGCCGCCGACGCCCCGTTGACACGCCGCGGCTGAAGACTTACGCTCTCTCGCGCAGATCGGGGGCGATTCCGCTCTCAAACCGCCGAATCCCGGAGGACGAGTCGTGAAACTGCCAGTCAAGATGACGATCAACGGCCAGAGTTACAGCCACGAAGTGGAGCCCCGCCTTCTCCTTGTGCACTACATTCGTGAGGCGGTCGGCCTGACCGGGACCCACGTCGGCTGCGACACGAGCCAGTGCGGCGCCTGCACCATTCTCATGGACGGCCAGGCCATCAAGTGCTGCACGCTCTTCGCGGTGCAGGCGGACGGCGCCAACATCATGACCATCGAGGGGCTGGCCAAGGACGGCGAGCTGCACCCGATCCAGATGGGGTTCTGGGAGAAGCACGGGCTGCAGTGCGGGTTCTGCACGCCCGGCATGATCATGGCAGCCTACCAGATGCTCGAGCGCTATCCCAAGCCGACCGAGCAGCAGATTCGCCATCAGCTCGAGGGCAACCTATGCCGCTGCACCGGCTATCACAACATCGTCAAGGCGATCGAATGGGCCGCCGAGCATATGCCCGCGAAGAGGTGAGGGGACGCCATGGCAACCGTCGCCCCTGACCGTCTGTTCGGCAAGTCGATCAAGCGGCGCGAAGACCCGCGCTTCATCACGGGCCGCGGCAACTACGTCGATGACGTGCGCCTGCCGGGGATGACCTACGCGGCCTTTGTGAGGAGCCCGCACGCCCACGCGCGCATCCGGATGATCGACACGGCGGCGGCGGCGAAGCACCCCGGTGTCGTCGCCGTCTTCACCGGCAAGGACATGACCGGTGTCAACTCGCTGCCTTGCGGCTGGGACCTTCGCAAGGCGAAGAACATCCCCGGCGTCGTCCAGGATTTGGCGATGGTGCCGCACATGCCGCTCACGTCGGACGCGGCGCGCCACGTGGGCGACCCTGTCGCCGTCGTCATCGCCAACAGCCAGGAAGCGGCGGTCGACGCCGCCGAGAAGGTGCAGGTGGACTGGGAGCCCCTGCCGGCCGTGACCGTCACCGAGAAGGCGGCGCAGACGGGATCGCCTCAGATCCACGCCGACGCCCCCGGTAATGTTGCCTTCAAGTGGGAGATCGGCGACCCGAACACCACCAACGCCGCCTTCAAGAATGCCGCAGTGACCGTGAAGAAGCGCATCGTCAACCAGCGCCTCGTGGCCAATGCGATGGAGCCGCGCGCCTGCGTGGCGCGCTACGAGGACGCGACCGGCGACCTGACGCTCTGGGTGACGTCGCAGAACCCCCACGTGCACCGGCTGCTCATGTGCGCCTTCGTGCTCGGCATTCCCGAGCACAAGGTGCGGGTGATCGCTCCGGACGTCGGCGGCGGCTTCGGCTCCAAGATCTTCCTCTACAACGAGGAAGTGGTCTGTTCCTGGGCCTCACGCAAGCTCAAGCGGCCGGTGCGGTGGACGGCGACGCGCCGCGAGGCGTACCTGACGGACGCGCACGGCCGCGATCACGTGACCGACGCCGAGATCGCGCTCAGCCGGGAGGGCAAGATCCTCGGTCTTCGCGTGAAGACCACCGCCAACCTGGGCGCGTACCTCTCGACGTTCGCGCCGGCGGTCCCGACGTTCCTCTACGGTACGCTGCTCAACGGCGTCTACGCGATCGGCGCGATTCACTGCGAGGTGACGGGCGTCTTTTCCAATACGACCGCGGTCGACGCGTACCGCGGCGCCGGGCGGCCGGAGGCGTGCTACGTCCTCGAGCGCATCGTCGACGCCGGGGCGCAGGCCCTCAAGATGGACGTCGCGGAGCTTCGCCGCAAGAACTTCATCCCGAAGTTCTCGGGCGCCTTCCAGACGCTGGTGGCCGTCGCCTACGACAGCGGCGACTACGGCGCGGCGCTCGATCGGCTGCTGCAGATGCTCGACTACAAGAAGTTCCGGGCCGACCAGGAGGCTGCCCGCAAGCAGGGACGGCTTCTCGGGATCGGTTTCTCGACCTACATCGAGGCGTGCTCGATCGCGCCGTCCAAGGTCGTGGGCGCCCTCGGCGCCGGCGCCGGCCTCTACGAGTCGGGGAAGGTGCGCGTGCATCCGACCGGCATGGTCACCGTGTTCACGGGCTCGCACTCGCACGGACAGGGCCACGAGACGACGTTCGCCCAGCTCGTTGCCGACAAGCTCGGCATCCCGCTCGAGCAGGTCGACATCGTCCACGGCGACACCGGGTCGGTGGCGTTCGGGATGGGTACCTACGGGAGCCGCTCGGCCTCGGTCGGCGGCACCGCGATCCTCATGTCGCTCAACAAGGTCATCGAGAAGGGCAAGAAGATCGCGGCGCACCTGCTCGAGGCGTCGCCCGGCGACATCGAGTACGCGGGCGGTCAGTTCAGCGTCAAGGGCGCACCGGGCAAGGCGGTGCCGTTCGGCGCCGTATCGCTGACCGCGTACGTGCCTCACAACTATCCGGAGGGCCTCGAGCCCGGGCTCGAGGAGACCTCGTTCTACGATCCGTCGAACTTCTGCTTCCCGTTCGGCGCCCATGCTTGCGTCGTCGAGGTAGAGCGCGAGACCGGCAACGTGAAGATCCTCCGCTACCTGGCGGTGGACGACGTGGGGAACGTCATCAACCCGATGATCGTCGACGGCATGGTGCACGGGGGCATCGCCCAGGGTGTCGGTCAGGCCCTGTGCGA